>JASJGU010000179.1:0-16245 GCA_033791385.1 Desulfuromusa sp. | reverse complement strand
ATCCGAAACTTCTGCTCGCCAAAAAACCCCCATCGGCATTGCGCGGGTTTTTGCTGATAATTCACGAAAACGACTCCGCTCCTTCGTGTGTATCACTCCGAGCACGGCGTGGGCCTGCTGGTCTTCCACTTTCTTGAGCGCTTCAGCGAGTGGCTGCATGGTAAAATCTTTTTTGAGCCCTGACTGCTGACAGATGGCGCTGAATAGTTCAACAAGATAGCCGTAGGACTTTCCGTCTTTCTCGAACATGTAAGGAACGGCAGGAAACAGAGCCACTTGGATCGCCGGATTCTTCTGGAGCCAGGCCTGCTCCTCAGAAGTGAGTTCTACTGTTTTTTCTTGATGTGGCATCTGAACCCACCTGGCCACGATGGTATCGAGCTCATTTTGCGAAAAGCTTGAAATCCCCTTGTTCAGAATTGAGACAAGCTCAGGCCAGTCCGGGCGGACCGCGACGCCAAACCGGTCAGGATAATCTTCGAAGATGTACTTTGAGACAACATCGAACAGATGAAATTTCGTGATGTAATAGGAGTTGAAACTGACCCCGATAAACAGGTCCGCTTCTCCCTTGCTGACGCTCTTGATCCCCTCCAAAGCATCCTTCACTTTCAGAATGGTCGCCTGTTTTCCATATTGCTGGAGCATCTTCTCCGAAAAATAAACTTTGTCGATGATCGCGACTCTCTTACCGGCAAAATCTTCTGGCCCCTCAAAAGAAATATTCCGGCGGGCAAAGACAGCCGGATATCCGGTCAGGTAACCATCACTTTTGAGTAACCCCAGCTTATCAGCATACTCCGGATGGATTTCAAGGATACCGTCAACCTCTTTTGCCTGGGTCTTGCGGAGCAACTCAGAAAGAGGATCAATCCTCAGACCGATGCGGGTCCCCAGTCGCTGGTTCAACTCCTCAAGAAAATCGACCAGGATTCCGCTATAACTGCCGTCAGGGTTGGCTATGACTTCCGGTTCAAACACGTCGGTATAACCGAGTTGGATATCGGGATGAACTGCGAGCCAGTCGCGCTCCTGAGGAGTCAGCTGTACCCGTTGAATAGTGTTAGATGCGGGGGAAGAATCCAGTGCAAAAACGAAACTAGCTGAGTGGAATAGGATGATAGCGGCACAGAAAAGAAAAATAGCCAAAGAAGTGATTCGAGACGTACGCGTTTTATGACGGACAAGTTTCACTAACGAACACCTCTGAGTTGTGGCGAAGGAATCCTGGAGGCTATCTGACAATGAACACCAGGCTCCTGACACCAAACTGATCAGACCCAATGATGCGAAATCACCTTATTAGCATTTAACATTGAATGCAACATTGAATGCCTACATATTCATCCTACACTTATTGTTCTGCAAATTCATATACTTGCAAAATCGGGCAAGATAACTTTTGGTAGGGCGCCGATTTTGTGAGATGGTGAAACCTTGTTAGTAAACCTCTGTTGACTGACCATGTCAAAGGTACAGTGTCCTCTCCCTGCCGCTCAAACTCTGCTTTATAGAGTTCCTATGCAGATTGGGTATCGGCACTATTACTGAAATCATACACACCGGTGACCGGAGCCGAAACCAATATCAAATCCTGAGAGATGTGCTTGTCCAGACGTCCCACCAATTCTGACCGGTTTACATGGTCTAGAGGAATCGGGGGGCGATGCAATTTGGATTTCAGGATGGGGTTTTGCATAGCTGCCATTTGAAGATAAATGCCAAAGCGCTAAAGAAATATATAAGGCTTCTGCCACATACGGATAGCTTGCACTCAATGTTCAGCCGTCATTTTCAGTATCAGAAGTCTAGCAAGTCAAAATTCTCAAGTATATTAAATTAAAAGAATTAACAGAGAAACTTTGATCTATCTACATATTAGCCAGTTAAGAACCCCTATTGCTGATATCCCAACCATGGTAGACTGAAATTGCATGATAGAACGATATTGGCAATAGTCAAATGTCCACAGTGATATGACACTTACAACGACACAAAATAATTATTATCTGCAGCGACAATAGGAGAATAACATGGCAAAAGTTCTCATCTGGTTGGCTTCCGGAGATCTTGAAAAATTACAACCGGGGATTATTTACGGCACAAATGCAAGAAAGCACGGCTGGGTAGATGATGTTCAATTCGTCGTGTTTGGTGAAAGTGAGCGACTCATGCTGGAGCACCCGGAAACGTTTGAACTGTTGCAGAACAACAATACGGCTTACTGCAAGTTCGTAGCTGATGATATGGGAATTACCCCTTTGCTTAAGGAAAAAGGGGCTAACATTGTTTACGTCGGAGATTATATTTCTACTTTCATCAAAGAAGGCTATCAGGTCATTACATTTTAAGTCATGTGGTTGAAAACTGAATCAGCCTTCAACCACAGATTCAAAACATCGAGTGTCACGTCATGCGTGGAATGTTGTAAAATTACGCTAGGATTTTGTGTGTCAACAAGGCGGGGTTTTCTCTGCATAGCCAAAGTTCTACAGAAACGAGGTTGACGCGCAAAACACCAAGCAAGATGTAACAGTTCATGCGTAACGTGACGCTAATGTTCAGACCCCTGATCAAACATTGTCAATCTCACTCCCGTCGCCGTTGAGCTGGTCTTCGTTTTAGTCGCCTGTTCTTGAAGGACCGGACAATCCATACCAATACATTCTTTGTTTTGATGGCGTTGATAGCAACCAATCACCGCATCAGCTTGCAATGCTAGGGGAAGATACTTCCTGGATAATTCTGCAGCTTTTTTCAACCCCAGCCAACAATCACGTTGACAACATCTAGCTGCCTTGAACGCAGAAATCTCCTGTAACACCTGTTGCGTAATTTGTTGGACAATTTGCCGCTCTTCAGCTTTGACAGGGTTCGCCTTTAAAATCAGGCTGAACGCAATGCCAACACCAGTTGCCGAACCACAGATTCCAAGAAAAGCGCAACTTCCACCAATAATTTGGCCACCCCTGCGGATTGCCGTTGCAATAAGATCATTATCAACGATGCCACCGCGGTTACGATAAGCAGTGACAATAATGCCGGGCATTAACGCATGATGCTCGGGACCATGGATTGGAATTGATGGATGCTTCCTCAGCCGGGACAGAAGATCCAGCATATCGGTTTCGGTCGATTCCTGGCAGAGATGCTCCATCACATCCAAAGCATCTTCACTGTGACAGTGATCACAGACAAAGTGGTTATTCTGACAATGGGCATTAGCCCTCCCCTCTTGACCACAGAAATGACACACCATCGCCACTTCTTTTTCAGGGTAAATCAAACCCTCACCACAAACCATACATCCTGAACGATGTTTTGCCCCTTGTGGAGTCGGTGCAGATGAAACTTCCGGAGGCAAGGCACAGGCACAGCCGTCTGCTAAATCCAAGTTTGTGACGCTGCCATCACCGGCATCCAGCAGAAAAATATGCTCATCGAGGTGCTCGGCCAGATTTTTAGCAATCATGGTCTTATGGCCGGGAAACAATAAAGTACCATCCGGCAATGGCAATTGCGCTAATGGTCCTCGATACATGACCGGGACTAATTCACTTTCACCGGGCTTCCAGGCAGCAAAAGTCAGCGAAAAAAACGGATGATTACGCACCACCCGATAAGGGAAGCGCTTGAGGAGGCGGACATCGACGAAGCCACTTTCTTCCAGGAGACCGACCAGATCTTTCTGCAGCAATGCTCCGGCAATACATTCACCCTGCAGTTCTGCATCGTTGCGGATCGCTGCATCCGGTTCATCTTCGCAGACAACATCCGATATCACCAGTCGTCCACCGGGTTTCAGCGAGCGAAAGATTTCAGCAAAGGCGCGCCGTTTATCCGCTGAGAGATTCATCACACAATTGGACAACACCAGATCGACCGTATCAGTTTCCAGCGGCAATTCTTCCAGATAGCCTTTACGGAATTCTATGTTGTTAAACCCGAGATTTTTTCGAACTTCCACCGCACCCTGTTCGGCAATTTCGAGCATCGGGTCAAGCATGTCGACTCCAATACTGTGCCCCTTACGACCAACCAATCGGGCGGAAATATAAATTTCCACCCCTCGGCCACTGCCCAGATCGACAACCGTCTCACCAGATTTGATCTCCGCATCCAGCACCGGACTGCCACAACCATAGCCACGAAAACGATATTTTTCCGGGATATGAGAAATATCCTCATCGACATAGCAGACCGGATTCAGGATATCCTCCTTGGTATCGGTTGCCGCAGCAGTGTAGTAATTTTTCACCACGCTGCGACTGTTCTGCTCCGCGATAGCTAAAAGACAGTTGGCATGGGTCAAAGCGACATGACCATGGGCACCACAACTTTCGAGGATATCGCCCATTTTCAGTTTCAGCCCCGGAAGTTCGGCTTCAGGTTGCCGGTTGGCTTCGCGCTGGATCAGCCAGAACATGATCTGTTCATAAAGAGGCAAATAAGGATCGGTTCCAGAAAACTGCCCACCATGAATCCATGAGTGATCGAGATCTCCACCGCCGGTAAAATAACGGAGCGGATCAACAATCGCTGCAATCGTTGCCCGGCGGATTTTTTCTAAAATCGGGCTATTGTGCCAGGCATCCGCCAGACTTCCATTCACCGGGGTAACAAGGTCTTGGTTGCCCACCAGAGCCGCCGAGGGGTAAAGATTTCCATCTGGTCCAATGGCAGCCGATTCCCAACCGCTGCCGCTGCCATCGTGAAGGGTTCCCGCAGGGGCAAAAATCTGGGTTTTCAGAGCCGTCAGGTTATCTATCTGAATGCCGGCTTGTTCTGCTTTATCAACCGCTGCTATAAAACGTGGAAAAATTTCATCCGGCGAAACAAACCCGGCATCGGTACCGCGGCCCTGGATGAAATACCAGAGATAATGCAGGTTGCTTGCGCCGACTTCCGCAGCAAAATCGACAAGACTGGCCATATCATCCAGATTGCGCCGCTCCACACACATTGACAGAGTAAAGGGAATCCCACGCTGCTTCAAAACAAGCAGTTGTTTCCGCAGTTGCACGAAAGTTCCCTGGCCGCGAATTGCATCATGCCGATCATCCAGCCCATCAACACTGATCTGGAGATGAACCCGACTCAGGTCAAAATCGTCCGTCAACTTTTGCTCCAGCAGCAACCCATTGGTGAGAATCACCACATGACATTCAGGAAATTCAAGCAAGCCAGAGAGAATCTGAGAAAATTCTGGATGGAAAAACGGCTCCCCCCCGGTCAAGGCAAAAATTCGGCAACCAAGGGTCACCGCTTCGCTTGCCTTGCGCAAAATCTGCTCAGCACTCATTTCCTCTGCGGAATCTGGGCCGGAGGTGAACAGACAATGATGACAGCTGAGGTTGCAGCGATTAGTGATATGCAACCAGAGTTCATTCAACCGATCAGTTTTCAAATATTGATAGCGGCCTGCGTAGGCAACGGCAGAAGCATCAGGCAATCTGGACAGGAATTTGTTACGCGAGGGGTGTTCTTCTTGACCATTCAGGGAGTGCAACATAGCTTCCCCCTGGTTATTGGGAACAAACCAGGTGGGCCGATCTGAGCGAACATAGATGGGGAGTTTATCGAATTCGTAGCGGGTCCAGAGCTGTGGATTGTAAGCCATGTCAATGCCTTGAAGATACCATGAAGTAACGGGGATTAAAAAAAGGCCGCTACAAACGCTATGTAACGGCTCTTTTAGTTTTTTTACCTAAACCTATCAAGCCTTACCGGCACTCCCGACAACAGCTTCGTTCTTATGTTTAATCAGGCTGATCAGTTCCTTACGGGCAGCGCCGAGATACTTGCGTGGGTCAAATTCACCGGGATCATTAGCCAGGTATTCACGGATTTTCGCTGTGACTGCGAGGCGGCCATCAGAATCGATATTGATCTTACAAACGGCACTGGCCGCAGCCTTGCGTAACTGATCTTCTGGAACTCCAACAGCCCCGTCCATTTTGCCCCCATACTGGTTGATCAATGCGACATACTCAGGGACAACACTGGAAGCACCATGCAGCACAATCGGAAAACCGGGAATCCGTTTTTCACACTCTTCGAGGATATCAAACCGGAGAGGTGGAACCGACTCCCCTTCCTTGAGTTTAAATTTATACGCACCATGGCTGGTACCAATGGAAATTGCCAAAGAATCGACACCGGTCTTTTTAACAAAATCTTCTACCTCTTCAGGCTGGGTATAGGTCGATTGTTCTGCGACCACCTCATCTTCGATCCCGGCAAGGACACCAAGCTCACCTTCAACAGTCACATCATGAGTATGGGCATATTCAACAACCTGACGGGTCAAGGCAACATTTTCATCGTAGGGGAGATGGGAGCCATCGATCATGATGGAGGAAAATCCGGAATCGATACAGTTTTTACACAGCTCAAAAGAATCACCATGATCCAGATGGAGAACAATCGGGATATCACCGCCCATCTCTTTAGCCATCTCGACTGCGCCCTTGGCCATATAACGCAGCATGGTTTCGTTGGCATAATTACGCGCCCCCTTACTGATTTGGAGAATCACTGGCGAACGAGTTTCTACACAGGCAGTAATAATTGCCTGTAGTTGTTCCAGGTTATTAAAATTATAGGCTGGGATAGCATACCCGCCATCAACCGCCTTGCGAAATAATTCCCGCGAATTTACCAACCCCAGATCTTTGTAACTGACTGCATCACCCATCGTTTATTCCTCCATGACAATTGCGGATAGAACTCTATTATCCAGATAAGCCGATCTCTCGCTGCAACAATAACAACTGCTATTTTTAGCAAGCCATTTCATAATTGTCCAGCAACTGCTGTAGATAAAGACAATTGTTATCTCCTGAAAGAGAGTTGCAAAAGCCGTTAAGTTAAATTAGTATACGCAGGTTTCAAGGGCACGGAAAGATAAAATCCCCGTTATTCTGCTTACACCGGCATACTACGAAAGGGTTGGCTCAATATGGTTGACACAAAAACTGACGAGTATTTTAAAGAGTGGAAAGAGCGCGAAGCCATCGCCGAAGCAATGACCCCGCTGATCGGACAACTTTACCGAGATCAAGAGGTGATTTGTACCGTTTTTGACCGTACCCTGGTCAACCAGTCAACCATCGACATTTTACGGGCACACCGCTTTGCCCGGCAAATCATCAAAAAAGAAATCTGGGTCAAAGATACCTACCCGATACTGCAAGCCATGGTTGAAATGGATCTTGCTCCCGGCAAAGTCGATCTGGCCAAACTGGTCATGCGTTATCAACAACAAGATAACGACAACATAAAAAGTTTCGTTGCCGAACAACTTAAAGATCTGAATACGGGGAAAAGCCACCAATTAAGCGAACCCCGTGATGTTGTTCTATACGGTTTCGGCCGCATTGGTCGCTTGGTGGCGAGGATTCTCATTGAACAGGTTGGTGGTGGGAACAAACTCCGCCTGCGGGCAGCAGTCGTCCGCAAAGGGAGTGAAGATGATCTGGCTAAGCGTGCCAGTTTACTCCGCCGAGACTCGGTTCACGGCCATTTCAATGGAAACATCAGAATCGACAAAGAAGAAAATGCCATTATCGCTAACGGCAATATGATCCGGATTATTTACGCCGATAGCCCCGAAGACGTCGATTACAGCAAATACGGGATAGAGAACGCAATTGTTATCGACAATACCGGCAAATGGCGGGATAGTGAAGGATTGGGACGCCATATAAAAACCAAGGGGGCATCTCAGGTTCTGTTGACCGCTCCAGGCAAAGGAGATATCCCCAATGTAGTTTACGGTGTCAACAATCAACTCCTTGAAAAGGATGAAAAGATCCTCTCGGCAGCCAGCTGTACCACCAACGCTATTGTTCCAGCCCTGAAAGCGATCAACGATAAGTTCGGCATCGAATCAGGACATATTGAAACTTGCCACAGTTATACCAATGACCAGAATTTAATCGACAACTACCATAATAAAGCCCGGCGCGGGCGCAGTGCCCCGTTGAACATGGTGATTACCGAAACCGGTGCAGCCAAAGCAGTTGCCAAGACGTTGCCGGAACTCGCTGGAAAACTGACCGGAAATGCGATCCGGGTTCCCACCCCGAATGTTTCACTGGCGATTCTCAACCTGACGTTGACGCAAGCAACCAACGTCGAAGAATTGAACAACTATCTGCGCAACATGTCACTGGATTCACCATTACAAGATCAAATTGACTTTACCAATTCGCCTGAGGCAGTTTCTACTGACATGGTTGGTTCGTCCTATGCTGGAATCGTCGATTCATTGGCGACTATCGTTCAAGATAACCACTGTGTCCTTTACGTCTGGTACGACAACGAGTATGGATACAGTCATCAGGTGGTACGGATTGTTGAAAAAGTGTCCGGAATGAGTCTTGATCACTGGCCTAAATAAACTTAACAGCAACACTTTTATATTTAATGCGGGCCTTCCTTGCGGAGTGCCCGCATTTTTTGTGGGGCATTTGCCGTAGATCCATCGGGAGATGACCACAAAAAAATTATGATAATATTTTTTTCTAATTATACAAACCTCCTTTGTCAAATATAATTCTAATTTTTCTCACTATTTTCAACAAATTAACCTTCAGAATATTTACAGATAGGTATTCATTCTATTTATGGCATGCATTTCGCTCTGGACAGGAGATCAACAGAATTCAGTGCATTCAATATTCATAAGGTGAGGAAGACGATGACTCATGTTTCTGCTTCAGCAAAAGCTGACCTAGCGATTCTAAACTCCAGAGCTATTTCTTTGAAAGAAGGGTTAAAGGAAACGACTGTCGGGGAAATATCTACCGGACAGCTTGAAAGAATAGCCGAAGCCATTGCGCGGCAACTAGAACTTGAAGAGCGAACCATGGAGAAAGTCGGACAATCTCTGACGACCATCCATATTGATGAGCACAAGAAGATGCTTGAAGAAATTGCGTTATTAGAATTCAGCTGGAAAGTAAAACGAATCAGCAATGAAATTTACATCAAAGCTCTGAACTATAAATTTGAGTTTCATCATCACCATTTTGATGAAGCACAGCTATTATCTATTATTGATCACTGAAAATCACTGTGGTCCGGGATAACACCTGTTAGGTATTCGGACAAAAAAAACCTAAAAAAAAGCCGGCCCGGATTCCGGATCGGCTTCTTGTCATTGTTTTTATCATTAATATACAGGTAGCTTAGTTAAACCGCTTCATCGCACGTTGCTTCTTACGCAGACGGCGCTGAGCTTCTTTCTCTTTACGTTTTCGCTTAATACTTGGCTTCTCGTAAAATTTGCGTTGTTTCATTTCACGAAAAAGACCTTCTTGCTGTAACTTACGCTTGAGAACTTTAATTGCTTTTTCAACGTTACCATCAATAACAGTGATTTCCACTGACAATCACCCCGCTTTCTTTGCTATCTTTGCGGAGTCCCCTCCACAAGAGCTGGAACATATACCTTCTGACCCAGCCTAAGTCAAGACTTTTCAAGTAAAGCGACCTTAATTCCGCCGTTTGCAAAACGCAGTAATGGAGAAAAGGAAATACCGGTCGTTTTGATAAGTTCGGACTCTGGACAAATGATAGCCCCTTGCCAATCTGCAAAAACTTTTCCATAAACCCTGCCCAAATCGTGGTACAGAGATTTTAAGCTCGCATTTTTACCGAGGCGCTCGCCATAAGGAGGGTTACAGATCATCAGCCCGTTTGGAAACTGTGGTTGAAGCTGCTGCATATTGCCACAGGTTAGCTGAATCAACCCATCCAGGCCAATTTTCTCTAAATTTGTCCGTACCGCCGCAATCGCTTTCGGATTATTGTCAACCGCTAAAATCGGGGCAGAAATTGTCGATTTTTCTTCCCGCTTAGCTTCTATCAGCAGCTGCTGCCATAATCCCGAACGATATTTCGGCCAGTTCATAAACGCAAAATCACGCTCCATCCCCGGAGCCCTGTGTAATGCAATCAATGCCGCCTCGATAGCAAAGGTTCCAGAGCCTGTCATCATATCAAGCAGAGGGGATGAACCGTCATAGTTACAAGCCAACAAACATCCAGCTGCCAGAGTTTCCCGCAATGGTGCCGCAACTCTCGCCTGCCGATAACCACGACGATGCAGGTTTTCTCCAGAACTATCGATAGAAACCTGACAACGATTGTCATTCATGCGCAGGAAAATCTTCTGGGGCAGATCCGATTCCCCACTTTTTTCACCCAGAACCTTGGTCATAGCGGCCTCACAAACTTCCGCAATCCGACCAGTGTGAATCAATCGAGACCCGCGACTTGCAACCCGAATTTCATAGGGAAGACCTGGCTTGATAAAGCGTCCCCAAGGCAGTCGTGCCAAACGCTGAAACAGGGTCGGAAAATCGCGTGCGGCAACCTCTCCCAGGCGAACTAAGATCCGCGAGGCACTACGCAGCCACAAGTTGGCCAGATAAAGCTCCTGCAGGCCACCCTCAAATTCGACACCACCACGGATTATGTTGATCGGCTGAATGCCAAGATTAATTAATTCTTTAGCACAGATTTTTTCTAAACCGGGCGCGGTCACTACAAAATAGTGATCTTTCTGTTTCTGCATCAGTACCTCCGGCAGAGAAAATAACAAATTTATTTTAAGTTGTTAAGATTTTTAACTTTTTCTTCTATTTTAAATTTATTTTCACTATTTCAAATTATTGGTTTGTTCTTATTTGTTAAAAAATATAAAATACACCACCTCAACTTATATCAACAACATAAAGTGGGATTAACAGCATGAACTATCATCGCTATTTTAAATCGGGTCAACAGCTTCTGCTCAAAGTACAGGATGACAAAGAGCACAAGGGTCGCACAGAGTTGATGACGGTATTTGTTGTTTCTCTGGAGGAAGAGTCACTTCTCCTCTCTCTGCCTTATGGTGCAAATGCAGTTGACCAATATCCCTTTAGTGAAGGGCTTTCCTTTGAGATCAGTACCGAAGCTATGGGGTTAGGAGTACGAACCACCGCAACCTTTAAAGAAAAAATTGACGGGGAGAAGTTCACCCTGACACTCAATCCCGATTTACAGATGTTCCAACGGCGCATCAGCCAGCGCTATGATTGTCAACTTCCCATCCGCTTCAGTCGAGCAGCAAAAACTCTGCAAACGATGCGAGAGATCTGGGAGAAAAATCTTGAAGTTCTTCACAGCCCGGAAGCTCCACTGGTCTTTGATGGCTTCAAGTCATATCGGGTCAATATCAGTTCTGGAGGAATTCGATTTTCCATCAAACCGCCAGCTGATCAAGGGGACCTTTGCCTGGTTCTTATCAATCTGGAAGATGGCAACCCCCCAGTCTGCGCAATTGCCGAAGTTGTCTGGATCTGCATGCAGGACGAATCAGTGCTCACGGCCGGGATGCGTTTCATCAATATCCTGAGTGAAGATCAGCAACGAATTGACAAGTTTATCGCTAAAGGCAAATAAGCAGTCCACCCGCGTTCATCCAGAGTTTCAGGATAGACATCGAACACATTCTGGGCTATAAAACCTAACAATCGTCCGCCCACATCATAGCCAGGAAAATCATAATGCCGCAGGTGACCGAAACAGAAGTTTTTCGAGCGTGCCGAACCTTGTTTGGCTCTGAACTTCAGTTAAACAGGGACTTTTTGTCTTACCTGCAACCAGCTGGTGTACGCTCAGCCTATCGTAAGATGGCAAAAACAACCCACCCTGATCGCTTTGCTATTTCTGCCATCGATACTCGCACAAAACAACATCGCATGTTTCAGGATCTTAATCAGGCTCATCAAACAATTCTAGCTTATCTCAAACAGCGAAAATTGTTTTCAACTGCAAATTTTTCTTACAGCTATTCGACATACTCCCCCGCAAAACACCGGAGGCCAGCACCGCCCGATCGGCAGCAACGACGCGGCCCGCTGCCGACGCGACCACTGCAGTTTGGCCTGTTCCTCTATTATCTGGGAGTCATCCCGTTTAATGCTGTAATCGCGGCAATTACCTGGCAAAGGCAGCAACGCCCGACTCTGGGTGCGATCGCCCGGCGCTGGGGCTGGCTCAGTGATGGAAACATTCAACAGATCATTAACCATCGCAGCGGCTTCCGTAAGTTTGGTGAACGTGCAGAACAACTTGGGCTACTCAACCAGCGGCAGGTTCGTACTCTCCTCTTTCATCAGCGCAGCCAACAAAAACAGATGGGCCAATATTTTGTTGAGCAGGGCTATTTTAACGAAGAAACTCTTAATCAATTACTCTTGCAGCTCGCCAAACACAATCAAACCTTCCGCAATGGGTTTAATAATCATTATTACTTTCACCGCAGCTAAGCAGCTGCACATCTAACTGAATTCACGATACTCAGACCCTCATATATTTTAAAGGAGATCGCATGGGCTTTCTGTCCACATCCGCCAGTATTTGTTATTTTCAAGTGACAGGTTCACTCAATCCTCAAGAAAAATATCAAGATTTACAGGAAAAACTGGCAGCTGAAGGCTTCCGTTCCATCGAACAGTCTGCCGATGAGCTAGCAACCGGATGGGTTCAGCTGGATGATTACGATTGCAGCGATTTCACCTCACCACACAACTGTTGGCGCGACCACTATTTGTACTTTAGTTTGCGTCAAGACCGCCGCAGAATCCCTGCTGCACTGCTAAAACGACAAGTTATTCAACTGAGTGAAAAATTTCTGGCAGAGCAGCCAACTTTAAAATACGTCCCAAAAGGAGAAAAAGAACAGATTCGTGATCAGGCACGCAGCTCACTTCTGGCACGTACATTACCGACACCATCCTTTTATGATGTGATCTGGGATACTGATCGGCAACTGATCCGCTTCTGTTCCCTCGGTCAGAATACCATTGACAGTTTCCAGGGATTATTTCATCAAACTTTTCCCGGGTTACGACTGCAATTATTTCATCCGCTGGCACGAGCGGCACAAGTCCTTCCTGAACCACTACAAGAAACACTACAGCAAGCGAACAAAGCGCAAACGGAAAACATCCTGGAACAAATAGAAGCCAACCGTTGGCTGGGAATTGATTTTCTACAGTGGCTATTTTATCGCACCCTCAATTCAGATTCCCGATATCAAGTCACAACCTCCGGGCCACTCCTTGAGAAACAGCCCTTTACTGCTTTTCTTGACAACCGTTTGGTGCTGATTGGTGGTGGGCAAGAAGGAGTGCAAAAAATTGTCGTCGCCGGCCCACAGGATCAATATCTGGAAGTCAGAGCGGCTCTGCGCCAAGGAAAACTGATTGAAGAAGCAACAATTCATTTACAGCAGAATGAGGATGAGGGTTGGAAATTGACGTTAAAGGGTGAACGCTTCCAGTTCGGCAGCTACCGCACCCCCATGATCCGTCCGGAAAAAGACTCAAACGATGATCCTCAGGCAGAGGCAGAAGCAGCATTTTTCACCAAACTTGCCGCTGTTGAAGAAGGCGAACAGATGTTTGACAGTTTGCTGAAAACGTTTCTCAACGTACGCCTTGATGCACAATGGAAAACGGAACAAGCAGCCATCCTGAGCTGGTTGGAAGAATAGAAAATAATTGGTTAGACTTTTACTCTGCTTCGAAGCTGCTATGCTTAGGTAGATAGCAGCTTTTCTATTGACACTGGAAGGTATGGGAACCTATGAAGTTTCGCACCAGACTCCTAATCCTGTTATTGACAATCACACTACTTCCATTGAGTCTGAGTTTTCTTTTCCAACGAGCTTCAATGCTTCATTTTGGCAATAAACTCGCGAGCGATACCCATGCCCAACTGAACAATAGTGCAGCAACCCTCCTCCATTCCCTGGTCGATGATTTCGGTCGAATCCTTCAGCGGGATAAAGCAATGGGGTTGCTGGCTCTGCAGCTTCAGGCACAGGCGGTTGAATGCAGGCTATCTTCGCCCCCTCCTGAGCACCCCCAACCAATCTTTTTTTCTGCTGACTATGCCTCCCCGCAAAATCGCCCAGAAGATCTGATAGAGACGCAAAAACGCCAACGCCTGACTAAAGAGGGGAAGCTGATACCGATCCCAGTGTCCCATTCCCAGCAAGTTATTTTTCTCGCTCAAGGAAAAAAAACGCCTGAGGCTGCTGAAGAACTCAAGCAAATAAGCAGCATGCCTGAAGTCTACAAGTCCTTGCACAATATCCAACCAGAGCTGTTTCTCTGGCAATACACCGCGCTGGAATCTGGAATCCATTCCAGTTATCCTGGCAAGGGTGGCTACCCACTCGACTATGACCCCCGTCAGCGGCAGTGGTACAAGGACGCAGTATCCAAAGGGGAGTCGGTCCAAAAAATCCTGACCGATTTAACCACCGGCACCCTGATTTTGACCCTGGCAAGACCGATTTATACTGGTGATGGAAAATTAGCAGGAGTCACTGCTCTGGACATCGACTACCGACAATTCTTTACTGACTGGAGTATCCCGGCTGAATGGGTCGATGACGCTAAGAGTATGGTTCTTATTTACCATGAAGACGCGTCTGATCCGATGCAGCAACTGGAAGTTCTGCTCCGCAACCGGAGCGAAGACCATTCTTCAGATTGGCGGGTACCCGTTAAACATGAGTATCTGGATATAGACGACCCGCAATTGCAGGAATTTCAGCAAGACCTTCTAAATGGAACTTCTGCTGTCAGGAAAATCACCTATCATGGACAGGAATCTCTTTGGGCCTACGGTTCTCGAAACGCAGACGAACCCTTTCCGCTGGTAATTGTCCCCTATCAACGGATTATTGCCCAGGCAGTGAATGCTGAAAAATATGTTAACCAGCAGATATCCTTGAGCCTCAAAATCAGTGCTGCACTGACAATTATAGTGGTCGTTGCTGCAATTCTGTTGGCAATCATTCGTTCCCGCAAAGTGACCCAGCCAATTATGCAACTGGCAACGGCGGCAAACCAGCTGTCTGAAGGAAACTTTGACGCCAGAGTCGAGATTCACACCAATGATGAGCTGGGGAACCTGGGTCATATTTTTAACGGGATGGGAGTCAGATTAAAAGAACGTGAGCAGATGAAGCAATCTTTGATATTAGCCAAGGAGATCCAACAACAGCTGCTACCTGATTCAGCACCTGTCATTCCCCACTTTAGTCTAGCAGCACTCAGTCGCTACTGTGATGAAACCGGTGGCGATTACTTCGATTTTATTAAATTGAAAAATTCTGGGCAGCAGCAGTTCGGTCTTGCAGTTGGTGATGTTTCCGGGCACGGCATTGGAACGGCACTGGTAATGGCAACAGCGCGTGGGGTTCTCCACTCCCTGGTTGACCGTCACGGATCTAACCTTGAAACACTGACTAGTGAGCTCAATGATTATCTCTGCAGGGGGACTGCTGATGCCTATTTCATGACCATGTTTTATGGTGTTCTCAACCCCGAAGATCGATCCTTGGCCTGGATATCGGCAGGGCATGCACCAATCTTTTTCTATCAAGCAGATGGACAAGTGAAAGAGCTTTACAGCTCAGGCGTTCCCCTGGGGATTATTGAAGGCACTCCGTATGAAATAGGTCCGATCACAAAATTTGCTCCTGGAGAGATCATGTTAATCGGCACTGACGGGATCTGGGAAACGCGCAACATGGAGGAAGAGATGTTCGGCGCCGAAAGGGTCCATGAGCTGTTGATTCGGTATGCAGATGCCGACGCTGACAACATCGCCACGCAACTCATTACAGCACTGGACAGCTTCAGGGGTGATCGCTCCCAGGATGATGACATCACCCTGATGGTAGTCAAGGCTTGCTGACATCATGCTCAGATGGCTCTTATTGCTAGATACTCTGTCCATGTCGAATCGGCAGAAAAACCGCAAACCAATAAAATACGAAAAGTTATGACAGGTTTTCTTTGACGATCAGACTGATGAGCGCTCATCAGTCTGCCTCAAGTTTGTACTGGCGCAGCAATTCAACAATCTGGACCTGATATGATTTATACCCTTTCGCTTGCCCCAATTGCTGCGCCTCTATATGCCACTTATCCTGCTTCCGGCGGGTATTTTGCTCCAATGTTTCCCAGTTAGAGATAGCTATCTCACTAAAGCGACAAATATTCAGCTACAAAATCGGCATCCTTATCACCGCGACCCGACAGGTTAATCAGAATCGTCTGCTCTTTGGGCAATCCCTTTGCCAGCTTCATCGCATAAGCAACAGCGTGAGCACTTTCTAAAGCAGGGATAATTCCTTCAAGACGGGATAACTTCATAAACGCATCA
>JASJGU010000178.1:0-3666 GCA_033791385.1 Desulfuromusa sp. | reverse complement strand
AAAGCCTACAAGCGCTTCCCCCCCCGCGAAGATTTTCTTGCATCATTGGTCGGTGTCTCTTTTCGATTAGATTCGTCCAACATGATCTTTGCCGCCGATGTCATGAAAGGGGGCGGTTATATCACACCTAAGAATGTAAGCATGTCCAATTCAACGGCGCTGACACCTTATTACCTGGTCGCCAACCGAACAAGTTTCGGTGACTACTTCAAAGAACATTTTGTCCCTTTCTTTCAGAAAAGTGACCCTTCAATTACCGAGGAAAAGATGATTGAGTTGCTCTCATTGCGCACCATCGAACCTTATCTGAGGAGTGCCAGCAAGATAGGCCTTCTGCACAACGAGGACGACATTATTATGGAACCGGGCGAAGTCGATTACCTTGAATCAATTTTCGGATCTCGAGCTAAGATTTTCCCAACCGGCGGGCATTGCGGCAACATGAACCATCAGGATGCGGTGGACTTTATAGTAAAGTTTTTTGCCGGGCAGGAGGGTTGATGGATGATATCACGCAAAGTTAAGATGATTATATCCCTGTTATTTGTGAGCATCGCCTTCCTAAGCGGTTGCAGCACCCTACCGATAACAGGGCCGGACACCGAGCCGGCGTTACGTCAAAGAGCCGACTTGATTCCTGAAGAAACGAAACAGGACGTCGAGGTGTACGACCCTATTGAAGGATTTAATCGAGGCACCTATCGCTTCAACTACTACTTCGACAAATACTTTTTCCTGCCGGTCGTCTCGGGCTACCAGTACATTATGCCCGACTATGCTGAGGATCGGGTCTCCAACTTTGTCGACAATGTTTTAGAATTCAATAATTTCACCAATAATCTGCTTCAATTAAAGCTCAAAAAAACCGGCATCACCCTGAGCCGTTTTGTCATAAATACCACAATCGGCATCGCTGGTCTCTGGGACCCGGCGACCAGCTGGGGCTTGCGCCGTCAAGCAGAAGACTTCGGTCAAACCCTGGGACATTACGGTGTCGGCAATGGTCCATACATCGTCCTGCCTATTTTCGGACCGTCCAACCTGCGAGACACAACCGGCCTGGTTACAGATACAGTTGTTTTTACAGTTGCCGGCCCTCCAGCCTGGGTGGATGATGATGACGTGAGCCTGGCGTTTACCGTTGTGAGTGCTATCGACAAACGCAAACGTATCCCCTTTCGCTACTACGGCTCTGGCTCGCCGTTTGAGTACGAACAGATTCGTATGCTCTACACCAAGAAGCGTGAACTCGAAATCGCTCAATAACTCATCTAGTCAGGAAAGAGGACTGAAAACTCCCCCCTTATACTCTTGTGGTTGGGTTGTTGTAAGTCCTGTTAATCGGCAAGGTCGTTAAAGCGGCAACTCAGCAATAGGTCGCCGTCCTCAAAAACAGTGGTCACCTTGTACGGTAATGTCTTAAAAAGGTTTATCATCGCCTTGTTGCTCGGGATTGTATAGGCGACAAGGCCGGCGAGATCGTTTTCCCTGGCGGCTGCCGCAAGTTTTTTCATAAACAAGGTGCCCAGGCCTTTACCCTTGAAATCTTCACTGACAGAAAATGCCACCTCGGCCATGTTTTTATTGACCAATTTCATGCTCTCAGCCACGGCCACAATCCGTCCAAAGCCAAATTCTCCGACGACGGCAACCAGACTCAAGTCGTTTATATAGTCAACATGGGAGCGGGTCTCCATCTCTGCTCTTGCAAATATAGTTTTCTGGCAAAAAAATCTCGTCAGCACGTCTTCTTTGGGCAGGGTGTAGTAATGTTCCTGTATTCGGCGTTCATCGACCGGTTTTGAAGGACGGATAGAGATTTTTTGATCCTTGAGTTCCAAGGTTTCTTCAAGATGTACGGGATAAACCCCTCTCGACGCCTCTCCCAGTGTCCTTTCGGAGTCAATAAGGCCAAGTTCCTTGGCACCCTCCAAAAGAGCTTCTCTGAAGTCGGGGTGAGCGATGCTAATCATTGCGATTACACGTTCTTGAAGGCTCTTTCCGAACAAGTTCACACATCCATATTCGGTGACAATATAGTTGACATCGCCTCGAGGAACCACAACGAGATCCTCTTTGAAAGTTGGAATGATGTTGGACTCTAAACCGTCTTTTGTTTCTTTGGTGGAATAAAGCATGAGGATGGATTTTCCGGCCGGAGAGCGCCGTGCCCCCCGAACAAAATCAGGGATACCCGAGACACCTGCAAATCGTGTAGCAGCGGAAGCCTGGGCAGTTACCTGTCCCGTGAGATCGATCTTATTTGCAACGTTGATGGATACCATTCGGTTATGCCGGGAGATAACGAAGGGATCATTTACATAGTCAGATGGATGAAATTCCACCGCCGGATTATTATTTAAGAATTCGTAAAGATCAGTGGTACCGACGGCCATTGAGGCAACCATCTTACCTTCATTGAACCCTTTTTTCTTATTCGTTATATTTCCCTTGGCATACAGATGCATGATGCTGTCGGTGAGGAACTGGGAGTGGACTCCGAGGTCGTTTTTATTAGAGAGAGTTTGTACTGTTGCCTGGGAGACTGCATCAAGGCCTATCTGCAGGGTTGATCCGTCTTCTATCAGCTTGGCAATATGGCTACCGATTTGTTGCGCGGCCACAGATGATGCCGCTGCGGGCGGTATTGACAGGAGTTCTTCCTCATATTCAACCAGCAAATCCACATCATTTACATGGATAAAGCTCTGGCCCATGACTCTTGGCATTTTGGGATTTACCTGGGCTATGACAAAATCAGCAGATCTCGCCGCAGCCATGGTCACGTCGACAGAAATGCCAAGGCTCATCCAGCCAAAATCGTCAGCCGGAGAGACTTGAACCAATGCAACATTTAAGGGGAGTTTTCTTGTGGTAAACAGGCTTGGTGCATCCGACATGTTCATTGGGGTAATGAAACGTGTTTGTTTGGCTAAGGTTTTTGATTTAGCCGCACCAAGATATATGGATCGGATATTGAGGTTGGTGTCCTGGGTTTCATCAGCAATGGCTGCAAGGGAAACAGTTTCCTGGCCTAGTAAGCGAACAATTTCCAATCCAGTGAAGTTGTTTGTTTTTTCAACAAGCTTTTGGACAAGAACCTGAGGCTCTCCGCATCCTGAGCCGATAAATACCCGCTGGCCAGACCGGATTCGGCCAATGGCTGTATCTGCATCTACTCTTTTTTGTATATAAGCATCGGCCCAGTACTGGGAGTTAGGCATGTCTTGCTCCATGTGGTGTTATAGAGGGAAAATACTTTTGCTTTTCGATCGGGTCATTCTCAGTTAAGACTACCTCGCAACTAATGATATATTAAGTCCATACAACGCATTTGGAAACTAATTAAAACCTGCAGGGGTCTTAAACGGTTTTGGCTCTTTTACCATGTGCTGGTGTCGTCTCAACCATGAGATATCGTATTCATGTCATTCCCGCCTTCGCTGGAATGACGGTGGTTTGGCGCCATTTTAGAGTTGACACGACACTAGAATGATCTGCATTCCCCCGGCAAAATAATTACCGTGTACAACTGCAATTACGGTTACACATGCTTACGTTTACGTACGCGTAATTTATTACCATGTTTATCTAAAGGCAACTATGTTTTTTTAGGGACTCTCCAAGAAAGAAGCTTTACACTGTGTCGTTATAAAAGAAAGTAAG
>JASJGU010000177.1:0-2670 GCA_033791385.1 Desulfuromusa sp. | reverse complement strand
CCCCCGCAGCAGATACCAGAGTTGCAATCCCCAGTCCTGCCAGAATTTTCTTCAGTTCTTTTTCTCCCATATTGAACCTCCTATGCAAGGCTTGTGCATTGACTTTATGAATAAGATAGGGCTCTCATATTGATATTGTCGATAAGTATAAATGTAGCTATTTTTGGTAAATTGTCAAATAGAAAAATGTAAAAGGCGTGGATTTATAGAGGGATTATAGGAACAGTCTATATTAACTAGGCTGTCTTTTTTGGATCCTGGATCTATAGGCTTTGTCTCTGAAAAGCAAAACAGGTCCCCATCTAGGCAAAAGGTGAGGACCTGAATTCAGTTATTTTTAATTCTTTTCAACTCAACATATCTGACCAAATGCTGGTGGCCCAGTCATTGGCACAGGTCCCATAATAAGCGGATCGTCCCGGCGAAGTTTTTGACGCTTCTTTGATTTTGATATTTTTGCCGCTGGCAGAATCATGCTTGTAGACACCGGTAACAAAAATGGCTTCCCGATCATTGACCATACTGTAACAGGTATTGGCAAATGAGGGCAGCGGCGGTTTTTTGCCGGAGAGTTCAGCAACAACTGCGGCAGCGACAACCTTCCCCATTGAATTAGCGACGAACCCGGATTTTGGCATAGGACCACTGGTCAGAGAATCTGTTGCATCACCTATAACATGAACCCCTGGCACCAAGGTCGATTCAAGGTTTATTGGTTTGACTGGGGCCCAGAGTTTTTTCTCTGGAATCAATCCAAGATCAAAAGCCAATTTGCCTGCTTTCTGATCCGGAATAAAATTGATGACATCAGCCTTGAATTCTTCTTCATAGGTTGAAATCGTTCTTTTTTTCGAGTCAACCGCAGCGACAATTTCTTCGGGCCGGTAATCGATCAGATCAGAATAGTAGTCGTCCCAAGCCGCCTTGAATAGCTTACCCTTCGAGGCAATTTTCTGATGTGGGTCAAGAATGATCAGCTTCGATCCTTGTTTGTTTTTCTGCAGGTAATCAGCGATTAGGCTGGCACGTTCATAAGGTCCCGGCGGGCAACGGTAAGTTCCATCCGGGACAGTCAGAAGAACCGTCCCACCGGGTTTTAATGCCATAAGCTGCTGTTGTAGCTGAATTGTCTGCGGTCCAGCTTTGTAGGCATGAGGAAAAACTTTTTCTGCTTCACTGTCAAATCCCTCTATCAGGTCATAACGAAAATCGATTCCAGGTGATACGATCAGGCGATCATATTCAATTTTTCCCTTCTTTCCCTGAACATAACCGGCTTGGGCATCAATGCCGACAACTTCATCCTGAATCACTTTAATGCCACGAGCAGCAAGACCCTGGTAGCCGAAGCTGATATCCTGCATTTTTTTCATGCCGACCATGACCCAGTTACTAATCGGACAGGAAACAAATTGATCATTCTTTTCAATCAGGATAACTTCGACACTGGAATCAATCAATTTAATGTAACGGGCAGCAGTCGCACCCCCATATCCTCCACCAACGATAACCACCCGGCGACGATTATGACCTGCAGCAAAAACTTGTGGACCGCATAGACTGATAGCACCAAAGCCAACAGCACCGTATTTGACAAAATCTCTACGTTTCATCATGCCCTCCCTATTTTAAAGATGAATAGTAATCGGCCATCTGCTTCAAGGTTGCATCGTCAAGCTTCTTTACCGATTTCATCAAGCTGGATGAACGAGTCCCCTGCTTGTACTCCACTAACGCTTGGTAAAGATAATCAGGATGCTGGCCAGCGACTCGTGGGAAACTTCCCCGACCTTCCCCTTGAGATCCGTGACAACCTTTGCAGCCTGACACCAGACTGGCATCGACCGCCGATGCTACGGCATGAGGAGTCCTGATCCAGGGCTTGTCGGCAAAGTAGACTGCTATTTGCTTTTGTTCCCCCGCAGAATAGCCCTTAGCCAGATTTTTCATTACGTCGCCAGGGCGCTTGTCAGCAGCAAATTCAACCAGTGTCTTCTGCAGATATTTTTCAACCTGACCCCCGATCACAGGAATCATTTTCCCTGGAGAAGCCCCATCCGTTCCATGGCAGGCGGCGCAGGTTTTACTTAACTGTTCACCTTGCAGCGTAGCTTGATCTTCCGCAAAGGCAGCTCCAACTCCAAATGCAATCAAAATCAGCAGAATTAAAAATGTTTTTCGATACATAATACCTCCTGAAGAAAGAGTGTGGATCTCTCAAAAACGATGTTAAGCAGATGGAATTACTAGAAGAATTGTTTATTACTGGATTAGTAGTAAATAGATATCAAAGAATGTAGTCGATTGCAATAAAAATATAAAACGATAGGGGAAGAACGCCACGCTCCTATAAATGAAGAAGCTGCCCCCTTAAATGAAATCATCGATTTTCATTTTGATGAACGGGTCGCTGAGGTCTTTCCGGATATGATTCAACGCTCGGTCCCCGGCTATGGCATGATGATCTCAAACATCGGGATTCTGGCGGCCAGGTATGCCTAGGCAAACAGTCATTGCTATGATCTGGGTTGCTCATTAGGGGCGGTCTGCCTGGCAATGCGGCAATGCATTTGCAGCCTGATTGTGACATTATTGCTGTCGATAGTTCCCCGGCGATGATTGAGCGTGGCCGAGAGCTTTTGGACTGCGATACCGCATCAACCATTCCGG
>JASJGU010000176.1:0-44544 GCA_033791385.1 Desulfuromusa sp. | reverse complement strand
CTTTTATCGATCTGGATCATCAGATTATTCCGGATGTCGTCAGTTTGCCCGGAATTGTCGTTGGTTTTATCTGTTCCTTTTTTATCCCTTGGTTTTCCTGGTCGGATTCTGTTCTGGGCATTGTCGCTGGCGGTGGTACTTTACTGGCAATCGCCTGGATTTATGAAAAGGTAGCAAAGAGGGAAGGAATGGGGGGTGGCGATATCAAGCTGTTGGGGATGTTGGGGGCGTTTCTTGGTTGGAAAGCGGTGCTGCCAGTTATTTTTATTGCATCTTTGATTGGTTCCTTGATTGGTGTTCCGTTGATGTTGTTGCAAAAAGGTGATACGAAGCTGGCAATTCCGTTTGGCCCGTTTCTGGCTTTTGCTGCAACGGTTTATTTGTTTTGGGGACGTGATTTGGTTTATTGGTATTTAAGTTTACTCGGGAACTAACCCGAGCTGGGATTGTGAAAAAAGTGAATTGCAACTTTATCTTACGGTAGGTTCATTAAAGCTAGATTGAAAGAGAAGTAAACTATAATTTCTTTTTTTTAATTTTATTTATTGGTTTAATCTTAAATTACTTGACAATGATGTTCATTGACCTATAATTACGCACAATTCGATTGTTTTTGCTGTTATGAAGGTTAGATGGATGCTGAATCGGGTCAGGGAAATTCGTGAATCATTGTTGATGAGTAAGGCTGAGCTGGCGCGTAAGGCTGATGTCTCACCGTTGACAGTCACGCGAATTGAACGAGGGCACCCTTGTCGCATGGAAACAATGCGTAAAGTTATCTTGGCACTGGGATACGAGCTGTCTGACAAAACCAAGGTTTTTCCAAATTAGGTAGCTCTTGGCCGGTATGCCGCGGCTGATATTATTGACTCTATTCGAACGGGATAAAACATGTTCGCCTCGAAAAAAGATATTGTTGGTATTGATGTGGGTTCAAGCGCGGTCAAGATCGTGTGCTTGCGTGAATCTCGCGGGACTTTCAGTCTGGAAAATATTGGCATCATGCCCCTTGCAGCCGAAACGATCGTTGATAACACTATTATGGACTCAACGACCATCGTTGACTCTATCCACAATCTACTGAATGCCATGAAGGTTAAAACAAAGAGGGTGTCGACCTCAGTCTCTGGCCATTCTGTTATCATCCGCAAAATCAGTTTACCGATCATGACTGATGCTGAGCTGGAGGCATCGATTCAATGGGAAGCTGAGCAATATATTCCTTTCGATATATCCGAAGTCAATATTGATTTTCAGATTCTCGGCCCCGATGCAAAAGATCCCTCACAGATGAATGTCATGTTAGTCGCGGCAAAGAGAGATTTTGTTGATGATTATACCTCACTTTTTGCGGAAGCAGGTCTTGAGCCTGTGGTGATGGATATCGATTGTTTTGCCGTCGAAAACATGTTTGATTACAACTATGGCTTTGTTGATAACGAGGTAGTTGCTTTAATCGATATGGGTGCTAGCGCTACGAGTGTCAGCGTCCTCAGGGGTAATGTCTCAATATTTAACAGAGATATTCAAACCGGTGGTAATTTATTGAGTGCAGAATTACAAAAGCGCCTTGGGGTTAGTAGTGAAGAGGCCGAACGAGCCAAGCTTGGGGATCGCAATATCGCTGATGTTGATCCTGATTCTATAGATGACATACTAACAGATGCGATTGAAAATCTGGTTCAAGAGGTGCAGCGCTCTTTGGATTTTTTTGCGGCAACTTCCAGCGAGGATCGTGTCTCTAAGGTCTATTTGACTGGCGGGGTCTCCAATTCGGTGAAAGTTAGAGAAACATTAGAAGAGCGTCTTGGCATTACTGCGGAAAGAGTCGATCCATTTCGAAACGTGAAGATCAATGAAAAGGAATTTGATGCGGAGTACCTCGATGCGATTGGTCCAATGTTTTCTGTGGCAGCGGGTCTGGCAATGAGGAAGGTTGGTGACAAATGATTCGAATTAACCTGCTGCCAGTCAGAGCTGCGCAGAAAAAAGAGAAACTGCGCTCACAACTATCAATCCTTTTTCTTTGTCTGATTCTGGTGTGTATCGCTTGTGGTGCTTTATATGTACAAAAGATGACGGCTATCAATAGTGTTAAAGATGAGATTGCTGTTATCGCGCAAAAAAATAATGCACTGAAAAAGAAAATCGGCCAGGTTAAGGATTTTGAAAAGAAGAAGGCCGATTTAGAGAAAAAACTTGCGGTTCTACAGACTTTGAAAGATGGAAAGTCCGGGCCAGTACGCCTATTGGACGATCTGAGTTTGGCGTTGCCTGAAAAGCTCTGGTTGACCAAATTTTCAGAAAAGGGTGGCAGTATAAATTTGGCGGGCGTAGCTGATAGCGAGAATACCGTTGCTGTTTTTATGCGAAATCTGGATGCATCTCCATATTTTAAGAATATTGAATTGGCAGTAACAGAACAGACTAAGGCTGGTGACAGAAAGATGCAAAAATTCACCTTGAATTGTAGCGTTGAAGCACCATTACCTGAATAAACGGGATTTTAAGAGATGAATTCACGAGTCGAGAGAGTCTTAAATCTGCCAGCTTATCAACGAACGCTTATTGTTTTGATAATTATGGCAGTTTTAGCAGCGGGATTTTATTTCCTTCTTTATCAATCGCAACTAGAGCAGCATAGCCGTTTGCTAACAAAGCGGGATGCAGGCCAGGTTCAATTGCAAAAAAATCAAAAAATTGCTAATAATTTGGCTGTTTATCGTGCTGAATATGAGAAGATGCAAATCAAGCTGGATGAAGCTCTCGGGGAATTGCCTTTAAAGAAAGAAATTCCGAGTTTGTTGACAAGTATTGGTGATCTTGCAAAAGAGAAGGGTCTGGAAATATTAAGATTCAAACCTTCTGGCGAAACTGTCAAGGGTTTTTATGCCGAAGTTCCTGTGGCATTAAAATTGGCTGGTTCGTACCACCAAACCGCTGCTTTTTTCGATGCTGTGAGTAAGATGGAGCGGATTGTTAATATCCAGGGCTTGACTATAGGTGGAGCCAAAGATGTTAAGGGTAAAACAACCTTAGGGGTTGATTGTAGCGCCATTACCTTCCGTTTTGTAGAAAATTCGACAGTGCAGAATGGAAAGAAAGGCGGTAAAAGAAAATGAAAATGAAATTCCTTAAAGCATTCGGTCTTCTTTTATTGCCCCTTTCTTTTTTTCTTTCTGGGATTGTTGTTGATGTTTGTGCACAACAGGATCCGGTTCAGGCTGAAGAAGTACAAACCTCGCCAGTTGGTCAAAAGCTTACTGAGAGTGATAGTTTTGCCTATAGCCCTAAAGGGCGAAGAGATCCTTTTAAGCCGTTGGTACAGGAAAAGAAAAATGTCGCAGAAAAAGTAATAGGAAGACCGGTCAGAGCGAAAGGCCCACTAGAAAAGTTTGAACTAAGCCAGTATCGCTTAGTCGCTCTTATGGTAGTTAAGGGGATACCCCGGGCTATGGTGAAGGCTCCTGATGGGAAGAGTTATACGGTTAAGGTAGGTGAATATATCGGGATGAATGATGGTTTTGTAAAAAATATTGAAACTAAAATTGTTGGTATTGATGAGAATGGCTTGCGGGTCGAAAAAAGTCCTGACCGTATTGTAGTTGAAGAAGTTGGTATTGACAGTTATTCGGGAAAAAAAGTTAAAGCAAACCGTTATATTGCCATGTAAATTGTACGTAACTTGTATTTGTTAAATTGTGAAACATCGTTGTACACGAATAACTTTTAGGGGAATGATATGAGAAGAAGCGTTGTGCTCCTTGGTACCTTGTTGATGGTTTTATCGATGGCTTGGGTGTCGCCACTTTGTGCCGCCGATTCACTTTCTGTGATTTCAGTTGCTGAAAAGCGGGTGCAATTGACTGCGACCATGGGAATTGAGCAAATTCGGTATTTCACTCTTGATTCCCCCAAAAGGCTCGTTGTCGATTTATATGGCGTCCATCTTGGCAATCATAGTGAGGAGTTCCCGTTAAGTGACGGCTTTAAGTTGCTGCGTGCGGGACCGTTGGATAATAAAACCCGTTTTGTGTTTGATGTAACTGGTTCGGTGTTTCCAACCTTTAAGGTCAATACCGAAAATGAGCAAGTGGTTATTACTTGGGAGCACTCACAGGATACGGTAGAAAATGCTCTTGCGGAAACAGCAACTGTGGGGAGTGCAAAAATCACTGCAATTGATTTTGCTTCCGAAGCTGGGCAATCTAAGTTTTATATTAATGTAAACGGCAAGGTTACTGCAACTAACCCCGTTCGTGACGGTAACAAGATTCAATTTTCTTTGAAAAACACAACTCTACCGCGTGCCTTGCGCAGGGTATTTGATACCTTGGCTTTCCCTAGTGCGATTCATTCAGTAACTCCGTATTTGGTCAATGCGACTGGACAGCCTGAAGTCCGTTTTGTTGTCCTCTTAAAAGGTGATGTCCCTTATCGTTTGCAAAACAATGCATCAGGATATGTATTTTCCGTCAATGATGAAAGCTATGCACAATCTTCACCTGCAAATACTGGGATCATGCCGGTTCCTGCGCAAGGTGAAACTGTTGATATGTCAGCATCGGCGCCAATGCTCTCATCGTTTCCAACCAGTTCAACATCATCAACAACTGGTCAATTGTCGGTTCCGGTTCCAGTTATTGAACAGATTGGTTCTAAGGAAAGTGTTTATAGGGGTGAGAAGACTTCCCTTGTTTTCGATAATGCAGAAGTGCGCGACATTTTACGCTTGATAGCTGAAATCAGCGACCTCAACATTATAGTTTCAGATGATGTTAAAGGAAATATAACGCTACGTTTGATTGATGTGCCTTGGGATCAAGCTCTGGAGTTAGTCCTGGATGTGACGGGTCTTGGGATGGTTCAGGAAGGGAATGTGGTTCGGGTTCTGCCGAAAGAGATAATCAGTGCAAAGAAAGCGGCTGAACTGACAGCTGCTCACACACAGGAGAAACTTGAACCGTTAGTTACTGAAGTTGTCACGGTTAGTTATGCCGATTTGGCGAGTGTTGCTGGGCCCGTAACCGAGATCCTGAGCGATCGTGGAAATATTACCTCAGATAATCGCAATAAACTGCTGATTATTACCGATGTTCCCAAACGGATTGAAAAAGCACAGCAGCTGATTATTATTTTGGACACTCCTGTGCGGCAGGTGATGATTGAAGCGCGGATTGTTCAGGTTAACTCTAATTATTCTAAAGATCTGGGTGTCAATTGGGGATATACACATACTCCTAGCGATTACTTAGAGAATATAACGAGTGCAGGTGGTGGGTTCCAGGTTAATACCGATACGGTTGGTGCAGTCGGTGATTTGACAGCAACTGCCGGGCTTGGTTCGGCCTTTAGACTTGGTGAATCTGTCCTCAGCATCGGTACTTTAGATTTGCAGATTTCAGCCCTTGCGTCTGATGGTAAGGGTAAAGTTATTTCAACTCCGCGAGTGACAACCCTTAATGGTGAAACCGCAACAATTAGTCAGGGTACGTCAATTCCTTATCAGTCATCTGATGATAATGGCACTAAAACTGAATTTGTTAATGCGGAATTAAAACTTGAAGTGACCCCTGTTATCAATCCTGACGATTCTATACTTCTTGACATTTTGGCAACCAATGACTCGCCATCATTAACCCCGCTTGCTGGTGCTCCTAGTATTGATACCAAGAAAGCTGAAACTAAAGTGTTGATACGTGATGGCGAAACAACAGTTATTGGCGGTATCTATGTAGAAAATATTGTGGAGAGTGAAGATGGTGTTCCTTGGTTGATGGATGTTCCAGGTGTCGGTAACCTATTCAAGTCAAAAAAGACTCAGACAACTAAAGATGAATTATTGATATTTATTACCCCGCGAATTGTACGTGACAACTAAATATTGAGTAAATGTTGAAATAAAGGGCAGGGGAACCTGCCCTTTTTTTTTCCTAAAGGCCAACAATGCTGGTAAAGGTACATGTTTCCCTTGCGGATAAAAGTTATTCCATTCTGATATGTTCAAATCTTCTGCTAAGCTTGGGTAAAGAGCTTTCTCTTCTCAATTATCCACAGCGCATCGCCGTGATATCAAACCCTACGGTTGATAATCTCTATGGTCAGATAGTGCAGGCCTCACTTGAAGCTTCAGGGTTTTCCCCTCTACAGTTCAATGTCCCGGATGGAGAAGAATATAAGTCTGCCGAAACTCTTCAGTCTATTTATGATTTCTTAATTGAGAATAGCTTTGATCGTGGCTGTGGATTGATTGCTTTGGGCGGTGGTGTTGTTGGTGATATGGCTGGGTTTGCTGCAGCAACTTTTTTACGTGGTATTCCTTACGTCCAGATACCGACAACATTACTGGCACAGGTGGATAGTTCCGTCGGTGGAAAAACTGCTGTTAACCATCCGCTGGGAAAGAATCTGATCGGAGCCTTTTATCAGCCAGAATTGGTTCTTATCGATATTGCGACCCTTAACACTCTTGAGCAGAGAGAGATTTCTGCTGGTCTGGCAGAGGTGGTTAAGTATGGAGTCATTCGTGATAAAGATTTTTTCTATTGGTTAGAAGATAATGTTGAAAAATTAAAAAATAGAGATCCCGATGCACTGATCTATGCGGTTAAAAGAGCATGTCAAATTAAGGCTGAAATTGTCGCAATTGATGAGAAAGAAGGTTCTGTCCGTGCTTATTTGAATTATGGACATACCTTTGGTCATGCGGTCGAAAATTTGTCAGGTTACGGTCATTGGAAGCATGGGGAAGCTGTGTCTGTGGGGATGATTGTCGCAGCTAAGATATCAGCGAGCCAAGGACTCTGTTCGCAGCAGGATGTTGATCGGTTGACCCAATTATTGCAAGCCCTTGACCTGCCGATTGAGCCCCCTGTCTTTACTCTTGATGAATATGTTGTTTCGATGCAGAGAGATAAAAAAGTTAAACAAGGAAATCTTACCATGGTTCTTAACCGGGGAATTGGTGACGTGACCTTGCAGAAAATTACAGATATACCGTCGGTTTTTTCGTCAATCCTTTAAGCTTTTATGAGGGAATTATGTCTGAACAGAATCAGCAGAGCTTGCTTCTAGGTAAAATTGCTGCCTATACCGAAATTCTTGTCAAGGACCCGAGCTCAACGATCTTTGTTTCACTGGCTGAAACCTATCGTAAAATGGGGATGTTTGACGATGCCCGCCAGATTATTTATAAAGGGCTGGATCTACATTCTGATTTCAGCCCCGCACATATTGTATTAGCTCGGATTCTCTGTCAGCTAGAAGATTTTGATGGTTCCGTTGCTGCGTTTGAGCGAGCACTGGAATTAGATGAGGAAAGTCTTGCGGCTCTGGTTGGCTACGCCAGGGTTCAGATTTTACTCGGTGACGAAATCATCGCGCGTGAATTACTGCTTAAAGCCAGATATCTTAGCCCTGCAGATCCTGTTATCAATAAACTGCTGCTCTCTTTACCCGAAGAAAGTGAAATTATTGATAAGCCGGTCGCATCTGCTACCGTTCTGAGTGAGGAATCGGTAGTAAATTCCACTGCCCTCGTGTCATCGACATTGGCTGATTTGTACCTGGCGCAAGGTCTAACTGAGAAGGCTCTCGATCTTTTTCAACGACTATCGATTCAGAATCCAGACGATTTGACCCTACGGCGCAAAGTTAGGGAGCTGGAAAGTCAACGACAGGAAGAAACTAAGGACGTAGCTAATGAATCAGTCGAAGTGCCATCGAGTCAGCTGGAGGATGTCCCGACGATTTCTGTAAGTGCTACTGAAGACGAGGACGCCGTTGATCAACATCTCTATGAATCTGAAACAGTAAAGATTGTTTCTGACCCTATTGACCGTTTTATACCTGAACCAGTTTTTGATACATTGAATCGCTGGCTCTCTAATATCCAGCAAAGGAGAGAGAATGTTTAAAGAGATTCTTGAAAATGTTGTTACTAGCTGTTCTGGGGGGGTTGGTGCTGTTTTGATGGGCTACGATGGCATCGCTATTGACCACTACAGCGTCGAAGAAAATTCACTTGATTTGAATCTTGTCGGAATTGAGTATTCAAATGTTACCAAAGAAATTCGCAACGCTGCCGATATTTTAAGTGTTGGTGCTTTGCAAGAAGTTTCGATTAAAACAGAACATTATTATGTAATAATTCATTCTCTGACAGATGAATATTTTATTGCTCTGATGATTGAACGTACTGGTAATTATGGTCAGGGGCGTTACCTGCTGATGCGTGACGCTCCTGCACTTCGCCAGGCATTGGCTTGAATCTATGAAAATATTGGTTTTGAATGGTCCAAATTTAAACTTATTAGGAAGCCGGGAGCCAGAAGTCTACGGTCATGCCACACTGAACCAAATTATGCAGGGATTAAAGGAAGAAGCCGTCCCTCTTGGGTGTGAGCTTGAAGCATATCAATCGAACCACGAGGGAGATCTGATCGATCAGATTCAGCGAGCAACACGTGAAAAATTCTCTGGGATCATAATTAACCCCGGGGGTTACACTCATACAAGTGTTGCACTGCGGGATGCTGTCAGTGGCGTAGACCTTCCTACCGTTGAAGTTCACCTGTCAAATATCCATGCACGTGAGGAGTTTCGCCACCACTCTCACATTGCTCCGGTTGCTGTTGGGCAAATCACTGGTTTTGGTGCCTCTGGGTATGGTCTGGCTTTACGCGCGTTGTCGGAGTATCTGAATAAACAGGCTGGAGTGTGATTGAACCACGTAACCATTTTATCCAAGACCTCCTGATATCTGAAAAACTCGATGCACTGCTGATTTTTGGATTACCCAATATACGCTATTTGTGTGGATTTACCGGCACGGATGGCGTTTTGCTTATTCAGGCTAACAGCTCTGTCTTTCTGACCGATTCGCGTTATGTTGCCCAAGCACAAAAGCAGGTCAATGCCGATCATATTATTTGCTATAAGAATAGATTGAAAACCGTTGCTGATAAACTGATATCAAGTGGGTGTAAGCGAGTCGGTTTTGATGCAGATGTTATGAGTGTTGCACTCTTTGAAGAGTTAAACGCGCTAACGACTGATTCACTTAACTGGTACCCACTTAGTCTGCAATTGCAACCACTCCGTGGAGTGAAAACGGCGGTTGAACTTATTTCTCTTCAATCTGCCGCAAACCTGAATCATCAAGCTTTTGACCTTGTTCTGCCACTGATTCGGCCTGGTATTACTGAGCGTGAAATAGCACTTGAACTTGAATTTGCCTTGAAGCGACTTGGAGGTGAGTCCAACGCATTCGATTTTATTGTTGCTTCGGGAGTCCGTGGTGCTTTGCCCCATGGCGTTGCTAGTGATAAAAAACTGCTGCCAGGGGAATTGGTCACACTAGATTTTGGAACCAGAATCGATGGTTATCATTCTGATGAGACGGTTACTCTGGCAATTGGTGGCGTTGATAGAAAACTTCGACAAATTTATGATATTGTGTTAGAAGCTCATGATTCAGCTCTTGCCGCGATTCAACCGGGAATGATGATTTGCGACTTGGATGCAGTCGCTCGCGATTATATCGCATCCAAGGACTATGGAGAGTTTTTCGGTCACAGTTTAGGGCATGGTGTAGGGCTGGAGGTTCATGAGTATCCAGCGGTCTCAGCCCGTTCAGATCAAAGGTTGATTGAAGGCATGGTCATTACTGTTGAACCCGGAATTTATATGCCAGACATTGGTGGCGTAAGAATAGAAGATACTGTCGTAGTAACTGGTGATGGTTTTGAAGCGCTGACTTCAATCCCGAAACGATTCAAACAATTAGGTATATAAAAGTTTTTCAGGAGGAAAAATAATGGAACTGAAAGATCTGAAAAGTTTGATCAAATTGGTAACTGATACTGATATTACCGAGTTCAATATGGAAAATCAGGAAGAAAAAATTCATATCAAACGCGGGCCGGAAAAAGAATTTGTTCAGTTTGCTGCACCGGCAGCTCCAGCGGCTGCAACTCTGCCTGCACCATCAGTATCGGCCGCTCCTGTCGTTGATGTTCCTGTGGTTGATAATAGGTACGACGCAGTTCCATCACCGATGGTTGGTACTGTTTACCGTAAGCCCTCACCTGATGCTGCCCCGTTTGTTGAAGTTGGGGATATCGTTGAGGCAGGACAAACCCTCTGCCTGGTTGAAGCTATGAAGTTGTTTAATGAAATTGAAGCAGAATTTAAATGTAAGATTGTAGAGATTGTCAAAGACGACGCTACTCCAGTTGAGTTTGGCGACACTCTCTTCCTTGTTGAGCGGCTTTGATCTGTAGGGGGGAATTTAAGAGTCGGTATTTATAAGTCTGTTTCCAGATTCGATTCCACGATACAGTGTTGCTCTATTCAGGAGTAAAAAAAATGTTCCATAAAATACTCATAGCAAACCGTGGTGAAATCGCCCTGCGGATTATCCGTGCCTGTAAAGAGATGGGGATCAAGACAGTCTCTGTCCATTCAGATGTTGATCATGATGCTCTTCATGTCAGTCTGGCGGATGAGAGTATCTGCATCGGTCCTGCCGCCAGTGCGGATAGTTATCTCAATATGAAGGCCATTATCAGTGCTGCAGAAATTGCTGATGCTGATGCCATTCATCCCGGTTATGGTTTTCTTTCTGAAAATGCTGAGTTTGCAGAAATCTGTGAACAATGCGGGATCACTTTTATTGGCCCGACCGCTGATAATATGCGGCGGATGGGGGATAAGATCAGCGCCCGTCAGACCGTGACTGCTGCTGGGGTTCCCATCCTGCCCGGAACCAATAAAAGTATTGAAACAGCAGAAGAGGCGCAGCTGATTGCGGCTGATATCGGCTACCCGGTGATTATAAAGGCTTCCGCCGGGGGAGGTGGTCGCGGAATGAAAATAGTCCATTCACCGGCCTCTTTGGGTAATGCTCTGGCAACTGCTCGTACTGAAGCTCAGGCGGGATTTGGCAAAGCAGATGTCTATATTGAAAAGTTTTGTGAACATCCTCGTCATGTGGAAATCCAGATACTAGCGGATAAACACGGCAACGCTATTCATTTAGGGGAACGGGATTGTTCTATTCAGCGCCGCCATCAAAAATTGATTGAAGAGGCCCCTTGTCCAGTGTTAACTCCAGAGCTGCGGGAGAAAATGGGTTCCTGTGCGGTCGCTGCAGCCAATGCGGTGAATTATTCGAGCGTCGGCACAGTCGAGTATTTACTTGATACTGATGGCAGTTTCTATTTTATGGAGATGAACACCCGGATTCAGGTCGAGCATCCAGTCACAGAGATGGTTACAGGTGTGGATATTGTCAAAGAGCAAATTAATTCCGCCGCTGGTTTGCCCCTGCGCTATAAGCAGGAAGATATTAAAATCAACGGACATGCCATTGAGTGTCGGATAAATGCCGAAGATCCAGAAAAATTTACCCCGTTCCCCGGAAAAATTACTGGTTATCATACCCCCGGAGGTATGGGCGTTCGGGTAGAAAGTGCGATGTACGATCAGTACACGGTGCTGCCCCATTATGATTCGATGATTGGAAAGCTGATTGTCCATGCAGAAACCCGTGAAGAGGCGATTAAGCGGATGGCGTGTGCCCTTGATGAATATATCATCGAAGGGATCAAAACAACGATCCCATTTCATCAGAAGATGATGGCAAATAAAGAATTTAATGACGGAAATTTTGACACCAATTTTTTAGAGCGAGTTAAAATTTAGTAACTCACTGCGTACAACTATTCAACAGCAGGTGGGGCAATTCCGGCCTGTTGTTTTTTTACAGGCATAATTCCAATCTATGGATTCATCAACTGAGCTGACACTGGGATATATCCCTTATTTAAATTGTGTCCCATTTTTTCATCACCTTAAAGGCAATGGCTTCCATGGAAAATTTGTTCCCGGTGTCCCATCTGAACTGAATCGGATGCTGCAACAGGGACGGCTGGATGTTAGCCCCTCATCCTCATTTGAATATGCTAGAAATTGGAAAAATTATCTATTGCTGCCTGGTCATTCTATTTCCTCCATTGGTAGGGTGAAGAGCGTTCTCCTTTTTTCACCGGTTGATTTGAAAGAACTGTCAGGTAGAAAAATTGCACTAACTGGCGAATCAGCGACATCGATCAATCTTTTACGGATTATCTTTAATGAGTTTTATGGCCTCCATGATGTGACTGATGCGGTTCCCGATGCGCCCATAGAAGTTCTGATTAAACAACAACAGCCAGCTTTGCTGATTGGGGATAGAGCCTTGCGTCTAGCCCATCAACAGCCGTCCGGCATGAAAGTTTTTGACCTTGGAAAAATCTGGTATCAACACACAGGTCTCCCTTTTGTTTTTGCTCTCTGGATGATTAATCGCAACGCTCTGGAGGGGTTTTCTCTTCAGTTAGCTGGTTTGGGACGGCAGTTACTACAGTCTCGTGAACAGCTATTCAATCAGCCCTACCCGCAAGCGGCGGCTGTAGCAAAATCAGTTGGATTGGATGTCGAAACAGTTATTGATTATTGGGAGACAATTGATTACCGTTTAGACAAACCTCACCTGCAGGGATTACAACTTTTCTTTCAGTTATGTAAAAAATATCATTTACTGGACGACGTACCTGAATTGAATTTTTTGGATGATTGACAATGTCTTCTAGATTCTGTGTTGATACCACTATCCGAGGATAGTCCCACATCAGTAAATCATGGTTCGAATATGACCACAAAAACAGGAGTAAAGGTATATGATCAAAAGTATGACCGGTTATGGCCGTGGACAGGCGCAGGTTGATGGCTTGTCATTTTCTGTGGAAATTAAGGCAGTTAATCATCGCTATGGTGATGTTAATATTAAATCTCCCCGTTTATTAGCCTCTCTTGAGGGTGAAATAAAAAAGCAGGTACTGGCAGTATTGAAACGAGGTAAAATTGATCTATTCATCAGCCAGGAGCACACAACCCAGCTTGCCAATAAGCCGATTGTTGATAAGCTGGTAGCAAAGGCATATTTAGAGGCTTTCAAAGATTTGCAGGAGGTGAGTGGCCTGACAGGAGATATTAGTTTGGAGTTTCTTGCGGCGCAGAAGGATGTTCTGGTTTTACAGAATGTTGAAGTTGCTCGGGATGATCTATGGAGTTGTCTTTCACTGGCGATCAAAAGTGCATTGATAGCGATACAGGAAATGCGTCAAAAAGAGGGTGCAACGACACAAATTGATATAGAAAACAGATTAACGTTGATAACTCAATCAATTGTGGTGATAGAGCAATTGGCTGCACTGGTTCCGCTTGAATGGCAACAAAAGTTGAAGGAGAGACTTGCACGATTGCAGGAAAATGGTGGTGAACCACAGCGAGTGGCACAAGAAATCGCTATCTTTGCTGATCGCTGTGATATTAGTGAAGAAATCACCCGAATCAATAGTCATCTTGGTCAATTTTATGATTTGTTACAGCAGCAAGAACCGGTTGGACGGCAGCTGGATTTTCTGGTTCAGGAACTGAATCGTGAAGCCAATACGATGGGTTCAAAATCTAATGATGCAACGTTGACCCGGCATGTGGTGGCACTGAAGGCGGAATTAGAAAAAATACGTGAACAGGTACAGAATATTGAATAATGAAACATTAAGAGAAGGTATTCTATTTGTAGTGTCAGCGCCTTCTGGTGCGGGGAAAACTTCTCTTTGTCGAGAATTGATTGACAGTTTACCTGATTTGAGGCAATCTATTTCGTTTGCAACCCGGCACAGACGACAAAGTGAGCAGGACGGGGTAGATTATCATTTTACCGACCCTGAAGCTTTCCAGAAAATGATAGATCAGCAACAGTTAGCTGAGTGGGCTGAAGTTCACGGCAATTTGTATGGAACTTCTCTGGAAACATTGAACACAACAGCGGGGGAGGGAATTGATCTTCTGCTGGATATCGATTGTCAGGGTGCGGCGCAACTCAAAAACAACTATCATCAGGGGGTATTTATTTTTATCTTACCGCCAGATTATGCTGAGCTTGAAAGACGCCTGCGTAATCGCGGAACCGATGATGAAGGTGTGATACAGCGGCGTTTGAAGAATTCTGAACAAGAAATATCTCAAGCTCTTTGGTATGATTACTTAGTTATAAATGATGATTTTCAGTCTGCTAGAGAAAGATTGATAGCAATTGTTACTGCAGAGCGTTGTCGCAGTCGTCGTACTGCGTACCTGTTGGATAAATTTACCGCAAAGGGAGATAAATAGATGGCACGTGTAACCGTAGAAGATTGTCTTGACGTTATTCCAAACCGATTTTTGTTGGCCATGGTCGCTGCAAAACGAGCCAAACAATTGTACAAAGGGGCGGAACCCTTAATCGAAAATAAGTCTGCAAATAAGAAAATTGTTGTTGCTTTGCGTGAAATTGCTGCAGGAAAGATTGAGTTTGAGTTCCCGACAAAAAAACGTTAATGATGTCCTTCCTTTCCCTCATTTCCGGTAGGGGAAGGAAGGTTCGCTTTTCAGACCGTTGGGCCGGATATTTTTCTTTCGGCGGACACGTCTATGATCACAATAGAAGATATCATTGAACAACTGCAGAGTTATCATTCTCAGGCAGACCTGCACCTCCTGACCCGAGCTTGCGAGTTTTGTATTCGCGCTCACCATGGCCAAAAAATGGCTGATGGTCGGGACTATCTACAATATTCCCTTGAAATCGCATCTATCCTTGTTCGTTTAAAAGTTGATGAAACGACCTTAGCTGTCGGTATCTTGCACAACTCATTGCTTTCTGGTCTAGTGACTAGAGATGAGTTGTCCGCTGGATTTGGGCAAGAATTCGTCAGCTTGATCGAAACCGGAAATAAAATCAGCAGCATTTCTTATCGTCAAAGCAATCAGCAACAGGTGGAGAGTTTTCGCAAGATGTTTGTTGCGATGGCTCGGGATCTCCGGGTGATTTTGGTCTATCTGGCAGTTCGTTTATGCGATATGCGCAATATCGACTCCCGTAAAGAGCAGGAACAGTTGGCATGTTCTCGAGAAACGCTGGAAATTTACGCCCCTCTGGCTAACCGTTTAGGGATTAGTTGGCTTAAAGGTGAGCTGGAAGATTTGTCTCTTAAAGTTCTTGAACCGGAAAAATATGCGGCTCTTGCTCAACGAATCACGGCACATAAGGAGCAACGTGGTGAATATGTTGCGAAGGTTCGTGAGCAAATCTGCGAGATGTTGGATAAAAGTGAAATTCAGGCCGAAGTAACTGGGCGATTTAAACACTTTTATTCTGTGTATCGGAAGATGGAACGTACTGGTGTTGATCTCGATCAGATTTATGATCTAACTGCCTTCCGGATTTTGGTTGATTCTGTCCGAGAGTGTTACGAGGTTTTAGGTTTGGTTCACGCGACCTGGAAGCCAATTCCTGGGCGGTTTAAAGATTATATTGCCATGCCGAAAACCAACATGTACCAATCGTTACATACGACGGTGATCGGTCCCTATGTCGAGCGGATGGAGGTGCAGATTCGGACTCGTGAAATGCACCGGATTGCCGAGGAAGGCGTCGCTGCACACTGGAAATATAAGGAAGGCGGCGCTGTTGCTGTGACTGGTCGGGATGATCAGCGTTTCAACTGGCTCCGGCAGGTATTGGAATGGCAACGCGATGTCAGTACTGAATGGAGTGCTTCGGATACCTCGTTTATTGATCTTTTTCCCGAGGCCGTCTATGTTTTTACTCCGAATGGTGATGTGAAAGAATTACCACAAGGATCCTGTCCTATTGATTTTGCCTATGCTGTGCATACGGATGTTGGCAAGCAATGTGTTGGCGCCCGAATTAATGGCAAACTCTGTCCCTTGAAAACTCAACTTAAAAATGGTGATCTCATTGATGTGATGACATCAGCGCATCAGACACCAAGTAAAGATTGGCTCTCTTTTGTAAAAACATCTAAGGCGCGTAATAAAATTCGACAATGGATAAAAGCGGAACAACGTGAAAAAAGTGTCGAAATTGGACGTGGGCTACTGGAAAAAGAACTGCGTAAACATCAATATAGCTTAAAAAGAGCCATGTCTCTGGCAAGTTTTACACAGGCGGTTAGTGAGTTAGGTTTTAAATCTGCTGAAGATATTTTTGCAGCTATCGGCTACGGCAAGCTTTCCTCTGGACAGGTTGTTTCGCACGCTCTACCAAAAGAGGAGCAAAAACAACAACCGGGCAAGCCTGGTCGTTTGGAGAAGGTGCTTGATAGGTTTACAAAACGTAAGCCCCAAAGTGCTATTTTAATTGGTGGCATTGACAATGTTCTGGTACGGTTTGCCAATTGTTGTAACCCGCTTCCCGGAGAGCCTGTCATCGGCTTTATTACTCGAGGACGTGGATTAACCGTTCATGGGGAAAATTGCTCTCAGGTTCTGAGCAGCGAGCCGGAGCGCAGGGTCGATATCGAATGGGATATGCAGCGAAAGACAACGCGCCCGGTCAAAATTCAGGTTACTAGTTCAGATTTAAAGGGGATGTTGGTTGGTATTTCTGGAGCGATTTCCGACGCAGATGCTAATATTTTCAGTGCCAGTGTTCATACCCGTGGAGATAGAAAAGGGACGAATTTATTTGAAATTGAGGTTGAGAATCTTGAACACCTTAATCGTGTCATTCGTCAAATAAAAAAGGTCAAAGGGGTGATTCGGGTTGAGCGGATCAGAAACTGATTTACTTATTAGTGGAGAAAATTTATGGAATTAATTAAAGTTGAAACAGCTAAAGCTCCGGAAGCGCTCGGTCCCTATTCTCAAGCGATAAAGGCGGGGGATTTTCTCTATTGTTCTGGCCAGGTTCCATTGGTTCCTGGTACTGGTGAGTTGGTTGCAGGTGGCATTGAAGCGCAGACTAGGCAGTCTCTGGAAAACTTGCTGTATGTTCTGGGTGCAGCGGGGACTGATTTTAACTCAGTAGTAAAAACGACAATTTATCTCACTGACCTGGGAGATTTTGCAGTCGTTAATGGTATTTATGCCGGCTATTGTGGTGACGTTTCTCCCGCAAGAGCTACTGTGCAAGTGGCTGCGCTACCGAAAGGAGCGTTGGTTGAGATTGATGCTGTCGCTTATCTTGGCTAATTTATGGTTTGCATTGTAACGACAAAAAGGGATGGTCATAACGACCACCCCTTTTTGTTGAAATTTTGTGTAAGACAGAACTTAAACGACCTTTTGCACCTTGCCTGAGCGGATGCAACGGGTACAGATTTTTATCGTCTTAACCGAACCGTTTTGAATCGCACGCATTTTTTGTAAATTTGGATTCCACACGGTCCGGGTTTTATTGTGTGCGTGGCTGACATTATTTCCGGTTACGGGCTTTTTTCCGCAGATTTCACATTGTTTGGACATTTTGGCATTCCTCCTGAAAGTTTCGAACGTGAATTACTAGCATAGATTGTTTAGGGATGCAAATATTTTCAGGGATTTTTGGTTGGTAAATTGTCGTTACTAAAAACCTTCAGTCCATTCTTATTCAGTAAAGCGGTGGTGACACCAACCCCCTCGATTAACTCTCCATTTAAATAGATTTTCTGTGATCCACAGGACGGGCTACGCTGTTGCATAATTGCTAGTTCACAATGAGCCAGTTTGGCAATTTTAAGACATTCCTGCGCACCGCGGAGGAAAACTTCTGTGACATTGCAGTCCTCCTCATCGATAAGCTCACCAAGACCGGTAAGAACTGCTGCCCCATCGCCACGACTGAACCAGCATTTTGGTCTGGGTGTGGATAGTCCAGCTAATTGTTCAGGGCAAACGGGGATGGGGATTAACTGATTATTTTCGATATAGTCGATCACGGCTTGACAGTAGTTATCGGTACCATCGTAGCGAGTCTTTAAACCGAGGAGGCAACTACTGACTAGTATCGGGCGCATGGCATATATTCCGACTGTTAGCGTGTGGGAGGGTTGATCAGGGTCGATTCAAGGGTCTCGCAATTTTCAATTTTTACCCGCCGACCTGCGATTTTTACCCGCCCTTCAGCAAACCACTGAATCGCCTGTGGGTAAATTTTGTGCTCCTGCTCAAGGATGCGTGCTGAGAGTGTGTCTGCGCAATCATCGGCAAATACAGGTACAACTGCCTGGACAATGATTGGACCGGTATCAACCCCGCCATCAACAAAATGAACCGTACATCCGGAGAATTTTGCGCCGTATTCAATGGCTTTTTGTTGTACATGCAATCCTGGAAATGACGGTAGTAATGCGGGATGGATATTGATGATTTTTTGCGGAAAAGCTTGCAGAAATACATCAGAAATGATGCGCATAAAACCAGCGAGAACGACCAACTCTGCCCCGACTTCCTTCAGGGTGGCAACGACAGCCTGATCAAACTTTTCACGCATGTCGAAATTGCGGTGGTTGATGCAGATATTATTGATTCCGGCCTGTTTGGCTCGCTCAAGTGCTCCTGCTTCTGGATTATTACTGATGACCAGGCTAATCTCAGCGTCTAACAGCCCTAGCTGACACTGATCTATAATCGACTGTAGATTTGAGCCACTACCTGAAGCCAATATTGCCAAACGTATTTTATTTTTCGCAGTCATTTCTCTTGCTCGCTGTTACTTTTAGCGCCTGTCTAGACAAGCTCAACCGAAGGTGTCTCAGCTGGAGTAATTTCTCCAATGATATAGGCACGATCTCCAAGTCCGGCTAAGCGGGTAATGATGTCTTCTGCCTCGTCTGGCGAAACCACTAGAACCATGCCGATACCATAATTAAATGTTCGATACATCTCATCTTCCGGAATATTTCCACCTTGACGCAACATTTCGAAAATAGCTGGTTTCTCCCAACTATTACGCTCGATGATGGCTTTACAGTGGTGCGGTAATATACGGGGGATGTTTTCTAATAAGCCTCCGCCGGTAATATGGGCGACCCCTTTAATGTTGAAGTCTCGAATAAGGTTGAGAATGCTTTTGACGTAAATCCGGGTTGGAGTTAAAAGCACTTGCCCGAGGGAATTATCGAGATCGTTTGGCTGAGAGGCTAAGTCGAGTTGGAGTGTTTCCAAAAAGACTTTTCTAGCCAGAGAAAAACCGTTGGAGTGTAGACCACTAGAGGCGATGCCAATGATGAGATCCCCTTTTGTGATGGACGAACCATCGATGATTTTATCATTGTCAACCACGCCAACAGAAAATCCAGCCAGATCGTACTCTCCGCCAGAATACATCCCGGGCATTTCAGCCGTTTCACCACCTAATAGTGCGCAGTTTGCCTGCTTACAGCCTTCGACAATCCCTTTAACCACTTCAACTGCTTGTTCCGGGGCTAACTTGGCAGTAGCAAGATAATCTAGAAAGAAGAGCGGCTCAGCACCCTGGACGATGATATCATTGACACACATGGCGACGAGGTCAATGCCAACCGTATCATGTTGATCCAGCATAAATGCGAGTTTTAGTTTAGTCCCAACGCCATCTGTCGCAGCGACAAGGGTGGGGCGGTTGTATTTTGTGCTGTTCAGTGAAAAAAGACCGCCAAAGCCTCCGATATCGGTCAAAACTTCTGGTCGGTTGGTCTGTTTGACTAGTGGCTTAATCAGATTGACAAAGTGATTTCCAGCGTCTATATCGACACCAGCCTCTTTGTAGGTGATTGGTTTATTGTCACTCAATTTTAATCTCCTTGGCCAGTAAAATGGTCGGCATTAAACCACTGAGACAGCGGGTTGTCAATGTTGTAAAAATAGTTTCAATTCAGGTGTCTATTCAGGTAGATGAAACATCTTTCTCTGTATTGGATCGCTGAACTATGCTAATTTTAGCAGAATTATTTACTGCTACATCGATTTTAACTCTAGCATGAAAACAGGTTAGCTGAGTATCCAGAATGACAGATGCAAACAATTCAATCAGATTAATGCAAGAGACAGATCTGGCCTTTGTTTTATTGATAGAGCAGGACTGCTATCCTCACCCGTGGTCGTTTAGGCAGTTTTCTCAGGAATTGGAGAACTCTGCTGCATCGGCTCTTGTTTGTGTAATTGAAGGTCAGATTGCTGGTTTCATTTGCTACTGGTTGATTGCCGGGGAAATGCAGATTTTGAATCTGGCGACATCACCCCAGCAGCGTCGTATTGGGATTGCAGCACAGTTGTTAGACGAAGCTTTTAAGCGTAGTTCACGATCAGAACTATCCTCGGCATGGCTCGAGGTGCGGGCTGGAAACCTGGCGGCGATAGCACTGTATCAACGTTATGGATTCAAGCTGAACGGAACCCGATCAACTTACTACCCGGATGGTGAAGACGCGTTGATTATGGTCAAATTGTTTACAGATAAATAATTTCAGGAGAGGGTTTAATGAAAAATCTCAAGACGATTGTTTTGTCAAATCAGGAAATATCGCCTGGCTATTTCCGGATGAAGATTCTAGCACCAGGCTATAATAATTCGGCTAAACCGGGTCAATTTGTCATGTTTCGTGTCCAGCGATCATTGCCGCCCTTATTGCGACGACCATTCGGGATTTTTAGAGCTGGATTCATGCCGGCGGACTGCGACAGTATGCCACCGAAGGAATTTATTGAGCTTATCTACAAAGTTGTTGGAAGCGGAACTGAAATTATGCAGAGATTGCACCAAGGTGATCCAGTAGAGTTGTTGGGTCCTTTAGGTGAAGGGTTTGATTTAGGGGAACCTGATGAAGAAAAAATTTTAGTCGGTGGTGGAATAGGCCTGGTGCCACTTTATATGTTAGCGGAAAAAATGGTAGAAACATCCAGGGTTCGGCTGTTGATGGGGGGTCGGACTCGGGACGATATTATCATGGTGACCGAATTTGAACGGCTTGGCGTTGAAACTTATGTCTCTACTGAAGATGGTAGTTTGGGGGAAGGGGGTTTGATAACGCAAGTACTGAAGCGAAAACTTGACAAGTATCCCAAATCGACAGTTTTTGCCTGTGGACCGATGCCGATGATTGATGCGGTGCAGAAAATTTGCTTTGAACGCGGGACCCCTTTACAGGTTTCACTTGAAGCATTGATGGCCTGCGGTGTCGGTGCCTGTCTCGGGTGCGTTGTCAAGGGCGCGGGGCACACTGAAGTAGAGCCTCGCTATCTTTGTACTTGCACCAGTGGGCCTGTTTTTAAGGCTGACAAGCTTGATTGGCAAAAAGATGATGTTGTGATTGTGGGAAGTGGGGGCTGCAAATGATGAAGCCGGTTGAAAATGAAATACAGCCGAAAATGGCCGTAGAAATAGCTGGTCTTAAGTTAAAAAATCCGGTTATGCCGGCCTCTGGAACCTTTGGCTATGGTAAAGAATATACCCCTTACCTTGATTTGAACAGTCTTGGAGCTATTGTCACCAAGGGATTGTCTCTTAATCCTAAAGCGGGGAATAATACCCCACGTATCTGTGAAACGGTCAGCGGCATGCTCAATGCTATTGGACTGCAGAATGTTGGTGTGGATGCCTTTATAAAATACAAAATGGCTTATCTCGAGCAATATAGTACTCCGGTCATTGTGAATTTTTTTGGTAACACACAGGACGAATATGGTGAGGTTGCGGCCCGCTTAGACGAAGTTCCTGGAGTTTCTGCCCTGGAAATGAATATTTCCTGTCCTAATGTTAAACATGGCGGAATTATTTTCGGTACCGATCCCAAGGCCGCCTTTGCGGCGGTATCTTTAGTGCGGAAACGCACGTCAAAGCCGTTAATTGTTAAACTCACCCCCAACGTAACCGATATTCAAATAACTGCCAGAGCTGCAGAGGATGCAGGGGCGGATGCTCTAAGCTTGATCAATACCCTGACGGGCATGGCAGTTGATGTCAAAACCCGTAAGCCTCGCCTGGCAAATATCATTGGTGGCTTATCCGGCCCGGCAATTCGACCGATCGCTGTTCGGTTGGTGCATCAGGTGGTGCAGGCGGTTAAAGTACCGGTCATCGGCATCGGCGGCATCTCCCGGGCAATGGATGCCTTGGAATTTTTAATTGTCGGGGCTAAGGCGGTTCAGGTTGGAACTGCCAATTTTGTTGATCCCAATGCCATGGCCACAATTATTACCGACCTGGAAGCATTTTGCCGGGAAGAGGGGATTGCTGACATCAACGATTTGATCGGAACCTTGGAGCTGTAGTCTTTTCTATGGATGTGATCACCACCCATGTAAATGCCGATTTTGATGGCCTCGGCTCCATGGTCGCGGCAAAGCGACTCTATCCCGATGCCGTTCTGGTTTTTCCCGGTGGGCAGGAACGTGGACTGCGTGATTTTTTGCTGCACAGCACTCTCTATGCTTATGACGTTAAGCGAATAAGCGATATTGACTTGGATGAAGTTGACAGGTTGATTTTGGTTGATGTGCATAGTGCTGACAGAATTGGCCAGTTTGCAGACATCATCAAAAAACCTGATCTGGACATTCATATTTACGATCACCATCCTGCTGATGAACAGTCAGTCTGCGGGCAGGTTGAGTTTATTCAGGAGGTCGGGGCAACAACGACGATTATGACTCAATTGCTCATGGAGCGGGACATTGTCCCCACGCCTGATGAGGCAACCATGATGATGCTTGGGTTATACGAAGATACCGGCCACCTGCTCTTTTCTGGAACTACTCCAAAGGATTTTCAAGCCGCTGCATTTTTACTGCAGCATGGTGCAAATCTCAATACAGTTGCAGATTTTCTGGTTAGAGAGATGACTTCTGAGCAGGTTGATCTGCTCAATGAGTTGTTGAAGTCCTGTCAGAAGTTAATTATCAATGGTGTTGAAATTGCTATAACCTCAGCGTCTATTGATTATTATGTCGGCGATATTTCAAGTCTGGTGCATAGACTTAAGGATATTGAAAATCTTAATGTCCTGATTGTTGCAGTACGGATGGAGGACAGAATTTTTCTGGTTGGCCGTTCCCGCTTGCCAGAAGTGCATGTTGGCGAGTTGTTTCAGGAGTTTGGTGGCGGTGGACATGCTTTTGCCGCTTCGGCGACAGTCCGTGACCTTCCGTTGGCACAATTGCTCAATCAAGTAGAAAAACTACTACACAAGCATGTCCGTTCACGCTGTGAAGCACGCTATTTGATGTCTGCACCAGTTAAGACGTTACCCGCCAATTCGACCGTAGAGGTTGCGCGTAGATTGATGACACGCTTTAATTTTAATGCCATTCCGGTTCTCAACGAGCAGCACCAGGTTGCTGGGATTATTACCCGGCAGGTGGTTGAAAAGGCGGCTCACCATAAATTATTTAAGATGAGTCTCGGTGAGATGATGAACACCGATTTTCAAGTGGTGTCACCTGATGCCTCTTTGGTAGAGCTACAGCAGGGAATTATTGAACACAATCAGCGTTGTGTGCCAGTTGTCGATGCGGGGCTTCTGGTTGGGGTTGTTACCCGGACTGATTTACTGCGTTATATGTTGGGAGACCGACAATTATCTATAGATGACTCTCAGGATATCCCAGAACGGAGTGGTTTACAGTTGAAGCAAAAAAACCTGCGGCGGCTGATAGAAACTCAACTCCCGGAATCGGTCAGAGCCTTGTTACAACAATTGGGGACGGTCGCCGATCAACTTGGACTCAAAATTTACCTGGTTGGAGGGTTTGTTCGCGATTTGTTGCTGCGGCAGCCGAATCTGGATGTCGATATCGTTGTTGAGGGAGATGGGATCGTATTTGCAAATGCCTTTGCAAAAACAACGAAATGCCGAGTCAGGGCACATGAAAAATTTGGTACAGCAGTCATCGTATTCCCTGATGGGTTCAAGATTGATATCGCTTCGGCTCGACTTGAATATTATGATCGACCTGCTGCTCTGCCGCGGGTTGAGCATGCATCGATACGCCACGATCTCTATCGGCGCGATTTTACCATCAATGCTTTGACGATATCGCTGAACCAGGATAGCTTTGGTCAAATGCTCGATTTTTTCGGTGGACAACGTGATCTGAAGGATAAGGCGATACGGGTGCTTCACAACTTGAGCTTTATTGAAGATCCGACCCGATTATTTCGCGCAGTTCGTTTTGAACAGCGTTTAGGTTTCTCTATCGGTCGGCAAACTGAACGGTTAATGCGTAGTGCGGCGCGGTTGAAGTCGGTACAAAAAATTTCTGGCTTGCGAATCTTGCATGAATTAGAGCAGATTCTGGATGAGCCGAGGGTGGTCCCAGCGCTGGCGCGTCTCGATCAGTTTGATCTGTTGAAATTTATTGATCCGCAGTTGCACTTCGAGCAGCAAACGGCCAGTTTGTTTGTCGCTGCTGAACGTGCCAGTAGTTGGTTTGATTTGCTCTATACCGGCGAAAATTATCGGCGTTGGTTATTGTATCTGTTCTGCCTGTTTGATAATTTATCGAGCAAAGAGGTCAGTAGAGTTAGTGCCTGGCTTGGGGTGCCACCGCAAGATCGCGTGTTGCTGCTTGAACAATTGCCAAAAGCACAGCAGCTTCTCAAGATGATTCAGCAGCGCAGAAACCGGCGCACCGATCCGAAGAACAGTGAAATCTATTTCTGGTTCAATGGCTTATCAATGGAAGTGGTTCTTTATTTGATGGCCCGGAGTGATAGCGAAAAACTGCGCAAATGGATTTCCCTGTACATGACCACTCTGCGGATAGAAAAAGTTGTCCTGAGCGGTGATGATCTGATTTCTATCGGTTTCCCACCCGGAAAATATTTTCAAGACATCTTTGCACTTTTATTGAATGCTCGATTAAATCTGGAGATAAATACCCGGGAAGAGGAAATCCTTTTAGTCAAAAAAAATTTTTCTATTGCCGATGGTTCTCCCTCCTGTTGACCAAAACACTCATGTCGATTAAAATCGATCGGTCGTTAAGTCTTTCACGTTATTTGCGCCTGAAAACCTGAGTTTGTTATTTTGTTTCATTGGACTCAGTTCTTCAGGCTTTATTGTGGAGTTTTGCAAGTAAATGGAAACAATTGTTTCTAAAATCGCAATAATGCTGGTTCCTGCTCTGCTGGCAATTATCCTGCACGAAGTGGCACATGGCTATATTGCCGAACGGTTTGGTGATCCGACTGCCCGATTACTGGGTCGTTTAACCATGAATCCATTTAAACACCTGGACCCTATTGGAACTATTGCAATTTTTATTTTTGGCTTTGGCTGGGCGCGCCCTGTCCCGGTGAATCCAGGGAATTTTCGCAGACCACGCCGTGATATGATCTGGGTTGCTCTGGCTGGCCCGACAACAAATTTTCTGTTAGCGACATTGTCTGCCCTGTTGCTGCGGGGATTAGGTCTGCTTGACCAGAGTTCGTTTGGGGATTCACATTTCTATATTCAATTTACAACTCCGGTTAAAATGATGGTTGGGTTCAGTCTTTACATTAATATACTGTTGGGTGTCTTTAATCTGATTCCACTGCCACCATTAGATGGTGGTAGAATCCTGACGGGAATTTTACCTGAGCGTCAAGCTGCACTGGTCAGTCGATTGGAGCCGTTCGGTTTTGTGCTAATTTTGTTTTTAGTTTTTTTTACTGATGTGTGGTCGTTGGTACTTGGACCAATCATTAATACCTTGGTCATGTTTATGGCCGGGGGCGAAACGCGACTGGTGGAACAGGCGATTCGTTTTTTATTTAGCCATTGAGTAGCAATGATGGGAATTCAGATACGTCTAGAAAAATTTTCCGGTCCCCTTGATCTCCTGTTACATTTGATTAAAAGTCAAGAAATGGATATCTACGATATCCGCATAGTTGAGATTACCGAGCAATATTTGACGATTATTGAACAGATGCAACAACTTGATCTTGATATCGCCGGTGAATTTTTGCTCATGGCAGCAACGCTTATCCATATTAAATCAAGAATGTTGTTGCCTGTCAGTGATGAAATTATTGAAGAGGAAGAGGATCCCCGTGCTGAGCTGGTAAAAAGATTGTTGGAATATCAACGCTATAAAGATGTAGCAGAGTTTTTTCAGCAATTACCGCAGTTGGAACGGGATATTTTTGTTGGCAAATTTCAGGTATCCGATTTCAACGAAGGCGATAGCGAAGAAAATGAGGTAGCGATAGGTCTGTATCAGTTGGCAGCTGCTTTTCACCAGCGGTTAAAGGACAAACCCCCTGAAATCTTTCATGAGGTTGTGCGGGAATCTCTGTCGGTTGCCGACTATATTGAACGTATTACAGAAAAATTATTGAATAAAAACCGACTTGCTTTTAGAGAAATTTTCCCTGCAAAATTTTCTCGTAGCGAGTTGATTGTCACCTTCATTGCAACCCTGGAGTTGGTGAAGATGCACATAATTGATATTGACCAGATCAATGATTTCAGTGAAATCTGGTTGGCTCTGACGATTTCACCAGAACAGTTATCTCGAATTTCTCTGCAAAAGGAACTGCTGACTTATGGATAATTTGAGGCAGCTTGTCGAAGCGTTTATTTTCGCTTCTGATATCCCTTTATCCCTTGATCGGTTGAGTGTTCTGTCTGAACAGCCAAAAGCGAAGATAAAACCGATAGTTGAACAGTTGCAGCTACAATACGCTGCTGCTGAGCGTGGGTTTTCTCTCGCTGAAGTGGCGGGCGGATATCAATTTAGGACTGCGGTAGTGCTGGCTCCCTGGTTGAGGAAATTAAGTAAAGATCGTGCTGCAAGGTTTTCACGGGCAGCGCTGGAGACTTTAGCAATCATTGCTTATCGACAGCCGGCCACGCGAGCTGAAATTGAATATTTGCGTGGAGTTGATTCTGGGGGGGTGATGAAAACCCTTCTGGATAAAAATCTCCTGCGTATTCTCGGTAAAAAAGATATGCCGGGGCGACCATTGATGTACGGCACCAGCCGACAGTTTCTTGAACTGTTTGGGTTACGTGATTTAACTGATCTGCCGACGCTGAAAGAGTTTACAGCCTTGGACCCTGAATTAACTGAAGCTGATCCTTTGGATCCCGAACCGGTCGAGTGAAATAATGGAAGAACGATTACAAAAATTGATTGCTCAGGCCGGTTTAGCTTCACGCCGGCAGGCAGAAAAATGGATCGAAGAAGGAAAAGTCCTGCTAAATGGTCGTCCGGCCAAACTGGGTGAACGAGCCGATTTAAAGACTGACCAGGTACAGATTAACGGGCAGGTGCTGACTTCTGCACAAGAGAAGGTCACAGTTTTACTTAATAAACCACGTGGTTACGTTTCAACCCTTAAAGATCCTGAAGGTCGACGACTGGTCACAGATCTGCTTGTTGATATACCACAACGCCTCTTTCCTGTCGGCCGACTGGATTATAATACAGAAGGTTTATTGTTGCTGACCAATGATGGTGAATTGGCTCAACAAGTCAGCCATCCACGCCATCATGTTGAAAAAACCTACTTGGTGAAAATCCGAGGATCGCTATCTGTTAAAATGGTGAAACGTTTTGAACAGGGTCTTGTTCTTGATGATGGCAAGACAGCGCCTGCTAAAATTGAAAATATTAGAACCACCGGATCCAGTTGCTGGTTTGAGTTAACGATCCATGAAGGCAAAAACAGACAAATCCGGCGGATGTGCGAAGCTCTTGGGCTGACAGTTGTCAGGCTCAAGCGGATCCGTTTGGATTTTCTCGATTTACAGGATGTCGTGACAGGTCACTATCGCCGTCTATCGGATCGTGAAATTTTGAAGTTGAGAAATTTTAAATAAATAAACATTCATTATTGTTCTTTGTTTTTAAAGTATGTTATTCTGCTTCTGGGTGGCTTCTAATAAAACTTATGAGGTCTTCTTAAGTTGGCGGCCTTACTTGACACTAAGCGAATATTTCGCGTATCGTTCAGACTGAAATTATCTGTAAAATAGCGCATTTTGGGAGCTTTTTTTGGCAACGAATAAAGATAAATTACTGGAGTCTGCCCAGAAAAATCTGAAGAAAAAGCAGGTGGCCAAGGCAATTAAGGATTACGCTAAAATTGTCGAATTGGATCCTGTTGATGTCCGTTCGCGGCAAAAACTGGCAGAATTGTACGTTCGTACTAACAAAAACACAGAAGCCTATGAACAATATGAATCTATTGCCAAATATTTTTCCACTAATGGATTCTATCTAAAGGCGATTGCAATCTACAAGCAGATGCAACGTCTTGATCCCGATCAGATCGCCTTGTTTAATCGTCTTGCCGAGTTGAATGAGAAGCAGGGACTGCTTGGTAACGCGATGGCAGAGTACCGCAATCTGGTTGACTATTACCGTCGTAACGGGATGATTGCGGATGAGGTTAAAACGCTGGAAAAAATGCGTGATCTTGACCTTAATAATCTGAATGTTCGAGTTAAGCTTGCAGAAGTATTTGCCAACAATGATCGCGAAGATGAGGGTTATTCTGAACTTGAAGCCGTTCTTGAAATTTTAAGTGATAAAGGTGATTTTGATAAAATACTTAAGCTCTACAAAATGTTTCTGCCCCTTTACCCGAAAAATAAAAAGTTACAGATGGGGCTGGCGCTAGCCTTTTACGAAAAAGATGATTTTGGCAGAGGCGTCATGATCCTGGAAAATTTACTAAAGGATAAGCCTAATGATCCTGATCTGCTGCGTTTGCTGGGTCGAGGATATTCTGATCTAAAGAAGTGGACTAAGTCTCACAAGACTTACCAGCACCTTTTGGATATGGATCCCACAGATCTGGATATCCGAGAATCGATGATCAAATGTGAAATTGACAGTGCTCAATACGAGCGCGCTCTCGCTGAATTGGAGGAGTGGAAAGATACCTTCTTCAAAGCGGATCGCTTGGATCGCTTAAAGGAGTACTATGAGATTCTTAAGGAAGAAATTGCCGATAATAGGGTCGTTTTACAGACACTGGATTCTATCTATGAGTTAACCGGTGAGGGCGAAAAACTACTGGATATTATTTCTGAGCGGGAAGATAAGCCGGATGAGATTATTATTGATGAAACCCTCTCCGATTCATTACTCGGTCTAGATGATGAAGATATTGAGGTTTCTGACCTGGATCTAGAGCTAACTGATGAGAGTGGTGACCTGACCTTTGATATTGTTGAGGATGAGACCGTTGATCTCCAGTTAGAGTCTTCGTTTGATGGCGGATTCTCTGGTGAAAGTGCAGATTCAGATGCGATCATCGAACTGGACATAGATGACAGCCTGGATTTTGTTCAGGCTAAGAGTAACGATCTGGAATTCTCTTTTGACTTGGAAGAGGACGATTCTGAAGAATCGGCGCCAGTGGTAGAACACAACCTGCAAGCCGATTTAGATGAAGCGGAATTTTACATTCAGCAGGGTTTGTACGCAGAAGCTGAAAAATTGTGCCGTGATATTTTGGCTTATGCTCCTGATTCTGTAGAATGTTGTCAGAAACTCGAAGAAATTGAAGCGTTACTAAACCGGGAGCAAGAGCAGCCAAGTGTGGCAGAAAAACCCACTGCTGCCAGTCCTTTATTTGACAATATTGCCGATATCGATTTCGATTTTGGCCTGAACTCTTTGCAGCCGGGTGAATCTGCCGAGAAAAAGATTTTTAAAACTGACGTCGATGAGCAGATAGCTGCTGACGATCTGGAGTCTCATTACAATCTTGGTATTGCTTATCGGGAGATGGGTTTATTGGATGACGCCATCAGTGAGTTTGAAAAAGCGGAGAAAGAACCAGCCCGTTATGTTGATTGTCAGACTCTAAAAGGACTTAGTTTTTCAGATAAAGCTGATTATGCAAATGCAGAGCTCATGTTCCAGCAGGCTCTAGATTCTCCCCACCTGGAAGATATCCAGCGATTGAACCTTGGTTATGAACTCGGTTTGCTTTATGAGCGGGCCGAACGTTCCAATGATGCGTTGATCAGTTATAAGGATGTTTTTGCTCAGGATAATAACTACCGGGACGTCAGGGATAAAATTTCTGTATTGAAGGATATCCTTGGTATTGCTGAGGACAGTTCCCAGATTGTGTTGGAAGAGAAAAAAGAGCGGATTTCTTTTCTTTAGCAATATTAGTCGTTTTTCTTGGAGTATCTATGGGTTATACCGACCATTTTAATTTTGATCGTGAGCCGTTTTCTAACGCGCCGAATGATAAGTTTTATTTCGACAGCGATCAGCACAATCAAGCTTTACTCCGTCTGAAGTATTCGGTTGATTCAGACAAGGGGTTGGCTGTTCTGGTGGGTGGAGTGGGGACCGGAAAAACTACATTAGCCAGACGTATGCTTGACAATTTACCCTTCGACAAATATGAATCATCGTTGCTGGTGATGATTCACTCAGCGGTTACTCCTGAGTGGATTATGTCCCGTATCTGCATGCAGTTAGGGGTAAAAAATCCTGATATTAGTCCCTTAAAGATGTTGAAGCAGCTTTATGAGCGTTTATTAGATATTGAAAAAGAAGGGCGTAAGGCGGTTGTGCTGATTGATGAAGCGCAAATGTTGCAAACGCGGGAGTTGATGGAAGAGTTTCGCGGGCTCTTAAATTTAGAAATACCCGATAAAAAACTGCTTAACATTATTTTTTTCGGGCTCCCTGAGCTTGACGATATTATGAAGTTGGACGCACCGTTGGCTCAGCGGGTTGCTTTTAAGTATACTTTGAAACCACTTTCGGCAGAGGCCGCGCTGGCATATATCAATTATCGGCTGCAAGTTGCAGGCTGTGAAAATCCACCTTTTACTGCTGAATCTTTAGTTTTAATTAATGAGATTTCCGGTGGTGTCCCGAGGTTAATTAATACAATTTGTGATAATGCCCTGTTTGAAACTTTTTTACGTCATGGCACAGAGGTTACAGCAAAAATCGTCAATAATGTCGCTGAGGATCTCGGTTTGGCTACGGTTGGTCTAACTTTAGCCTCAGTAGAAGAACAGGGTGATGAATTGGAAGATATTGAGATCATCTTTGATGGATTGGAAGAAAAATAAATCTGGCATCGTTTTTTTGTTTGAAATTATAGTTTGAGATAGCGGTCGGGCAACATTCCGACCGCTATCTTTTTTTGAATCGAAAAGTCATAATGGCGTTTATGAAAAATAAAATACATGTCCTGCCAGAAGAATTGTGCAATAAAATTGCTGCCGGTGAAGTGGTTGAACGTCCCTCTTCGGTGGTTAAAGAACTGCTTGAAAACTCACTTGATGCAGGTTCCTCAGATATCTTGATTGAGTTAGAAGCCGGTGGAAAGCGTTTAATTCGGATCACAGATAATGGTTGTGGTATGAATCGGCAGGATGCATTTCTCTCATTTGAACGCCATGCAACCAGTAAAATTCGTACCGATTCCGACTTGTTTGCACTCACGACTCTTGGCTTTCGGGGAGAAGCATTGGCGTCTATTGCTTCGGTCTCCCGGTTACGCTTGAGAACCTGTGATAATGATGAAGGGCTGGGACAGCAGATTTATGCCGAAGGGGGTAAAATTAAAAATGCTGACGAAATTGGGCTCCCACGGGGAACAATTGTAGAGGTCAGGAATCTGTTTTTCAATTTACCGGCGCGTAAAAAATTTATGCGAAAAGAACAGACCGAACTAGGTCACTCGGCAGATGTTGTGACCAAGCAAGCTTTGGCAAATCCGATGGTTAGTTTTCGCTTAAAACATAATGATCGAACGATGCTGGAGTTACGGCGTGAAAAGGGTGTTCGCGAGCGGGTTGCAGCATTATTGGGGCGGTCATTGTTGCATGATCTGCTGCCGCTAGGGCGAGAGAACGGTGATGAACTCCAATTATCTGGATTGATTTCCCAGCCCCAATTAACTCGTTCAGCAGCATCCCATATCTACACTTTTATCAATGGCCGTTATATCCGGGATCGAGTCGTTCAGCACGCGGTTATGGAAGGCTATCGGCATTTATTGATGAAGGGGCGTTACCCGGTGGTGGTGTTGTTTTTGCAGATAGATCCGGCGCAGGTTGATGTAAATGTCCATCCAACCAAGCATGAAGTCCGCTTCCGTGAACAATCCATGATCCACGATTTTATCGCAAAAAGTTTACAGCAGACACTCCGCCCGGCAGAATGGCTGGAAAAAGGGATGGTTGAGTCTTCTGTCGCTCACGTAGGAAATTATTCACCTGAACCACAAATTCAAGTGGCTAAAACTGACGACAAAATGCAAATTGACGGTTCGGTCAGAGAATCTTCTGGATACTATTTACAACCAGTAGGGCCCTGCCAGGAAAATCATTTATCTTCAGATCATACTGAACAGCAACTTGCTCCACCCTTTTATCCGCCTCCGCGATCAGGAAAAAGTGATGATATTATTCAATACACCTTGCCTGGAAGTGAAGCCGCGGGATTCTTTACGCGGTTGCAAATACTCGGGCAATATCATCAGAGCTATATTCTGTGTCAAGATAGTGCTGATCTGATTTTGATTGATCAGCATGCTGCTCATGAACGGGTCGGATTTGAAAAACTTCGCCATGCTTATGCTGCCGGAACCATTCCTAGCCAAACGTTACTTTTCCCGGAGGTTTTAGAGCTTGATTTTAACAGTGCTACTGCACTTGGCGACAATCAGCATGAACTGGAAAACCTGGGGTTTGAGATTGAACCTTTTGGAGGTAAATCGTTTGCATTAAAGGCGATTCCGCAGTTGTTGGAAAACAGAGCTGCTGCCAGATTGGTGGTTGATGTCGCGTTGGAGCTAGAGCGGATTGGTCGCACTGGACAGCTCCGCGAGTCGATTGATGAGATTCTTATTTTAATGGCCTGTCACAGCGTTATTCGTGCCAACCAGGCTCTGGCCATAGTTGAGATAAAAGCATTGCTTCAAGAGCTTGACCGGATCGATTTTAAGGCGAATTGTCCTCATGGTCGCCCGGTGATGCAACGCATGACTTTGACCCAGATTGAGCGTTTATTCAGGCGGCAATAATGGTTCAATCTGCAACAGAACAAATACCAGTATTGGTCATCTGTGGTCCAACCGGTTCGGGTAAAACCGCACTGGCTCTTTCTTTGGCTGAAAAAATTCCGTTAGAAATTATCTCAGCTGATTCACGACAGGTTTATCGCCGAATGGATATCGGAACTGCCAAAGCGACGCGCCTGGAGCAAGCAGCTGTGCCACATCACATGATTGATTTGATTGAGCCAGATCAGACCTTTTCAGTTGCAGAATTTGTTGATCAGTCCCGCCTCCTGATTCCAAAAATAGCAGCACGCGGTAAGGTTCCCTGTCTTGTTGGCGGTTCGGGTCTTTACATTCGTGCTTTACTCGGAGGGCTGGCGGATTTGCCATCGAGTGACTCAAAATTGCGAAAGCAGCTACATCAACGCGAATCTGACGAGGGTTCTGGATGCCTGTTTCGTGAACTCCAGCAGGTTGACCCTGCTACTGCCGCAGTAATTCATCCAAATAATATCCTTCGTATTGTCCGGGCTCTTGAGGTCAGTATCATCAGTGGCCGTAAAATGTCTGAGTTGAAGGCTGAACATGGTTTTTCTGAACAGCCCTATCGTGTCTTGAAGCTAGCGCCTGACTATCCTCGCGCTGAACTCTATTCTCGGATCAATCAGCGTGCAGAGCAGATGCTATCAGGTGGATTAGTTCGTGAAGTGGAAGGCTTGGTTGAAAACTACTCATTCGACCTTAAAGCTTTACAAACACTTGGTTATCGTGAAGTTGTTCACTATTTAAAAGCCGATACTACCGCAGCGAAAATGCTGGATGATATTCAAAAATACACACGTCAATATGCTAAGAGACAGTTGACATGGTTCAGAAAAGAAGCAGAAATTATTTGGGTTGATTCCTCAATGAAGTCTGATAAAGTGGAAAGATCTATTGATGAATTTTTACTTTGAGTAAAGGAGCGGACATGCCAAAATCACCATTTAATATTCAGGATCAGTACTTGAATCAGGCTCGTAAAGAGCGGGTTAAGGTTACTCTTGTCATGATGACGGGAGAAAAACTCCAAGGATACATAAAGTCTTTCGACAGCTTTTGTATTTTAGCTGAAAGTGGAGGCGATGTTCTCGTTTATAAGCACGCGGTGAGCTCAATTACTTCTACTGATGGAACATTTCGTTTACACGGCGGACGTGATTAGTTTTTCACAGTGCTGATATTTTTTCTCTCAAGGGCGGTACCGGTGGTGCCGCCCTTGCTGTTTTTTCGCTCTGATCCATATAATGACTGCTTAGCCCTCTTATGCCTTTTTGTGAAGTCATCATCTAATTGATTCAAACGGGGTCAGTTTTTTCGACAAAAGGCGAAATTTCTTCAAGAAAGAGTTATAAATGTTAATGATTGAATCGGTTGAGCCAGAAGGGTATGCCGCTGAACTTGGACTTCTAGCGGGTGACAGGCTGCTTAGTATTAATGGTCACGAGCTAATTGATCTAGTTGACTACCACTTACATATTGAGACAGCTCGTCTACAGTTAGAAGTTCTGCGGGAGAATGATGACCTGTGGGAACTGGATCTGGAAAAAGAGCCACTAGAGGATATTGGGCTGACAGTAGAACATCCACAGCCGCACCAATGTGGAAATCAATGTCTTTTCTGTTTTGTTCATCAGCTGCCGAAAGGACTGCGACGTACGCTGTATATCAAGGATGAGGACTATCGTTTTTCCTATCTTTATGGTTCTTATATTACCCTGACCAACCTGAATGAAGCTGATCTGCAGAGAATTATTCGTGATCAGCTTTCTCCCCTGTATATCTCCGTCCATGCGACCGATCATGCTTTACGTGAAAAATTATTGGGTGCAAAAATCCCAGAAATTTTCCCCTTGCTCAAGCGTTTAGTTGCCGCAGGCATTGAACTTCATTGTCAGGTGGTTTTATGCCCAGGGCTCAATGATGGGAATGCGCTAAAGCAGACGATTGAGGATTTATCGAGTCTTTATCCGCAAGTCGCTTCTTTAGCGGTGGTTCCGGTTGGGTTAACTCAATATCGGGAAAAGTTGCCGCAATTAAAAAAAGTGACGCGCCAGGATGCGATCTCTTGCCTGTGGCTGATCCATCAATATCAACAAGATTTTTTACTTCACTATGGCCGCCGTTTTGTTTTTCCTGCGGATGAATTTTATCTGTTAGCAGAACAACCAATTCCATCATTTGCTGAGTATGAAAATTACCCTCAAATTGAAAATGGTGTCGGTATGATTAGCCAATTTCGGCAACAAGAGGAAGAAGTCCTGTTTGAAACAGAATCGCTTGAATTGGACAAAATTACCCTTATTACCGGTTGCTCGTTTCAAGATGAGTTACTTCGCTTTGCTGATTTGATCGGTCAGAAGGCAGGGGTTGAACTGCAGGTCATTGCGATTGAAAATGACTTTTTCGGTTCTGATGTGACGGTCGCTGGATTAATAACTGGCGCCGATTTATTGAGTCAGTTGCAGGATTTTCCTCTGGGAAGCGGGCTTTTGATTCCAGATGTTATGTTAAAGGATGGAGAACGGGTTTTTCTCGATGATAAGAACATCGAAGATATTTCTTCATCTCTTCATGTCCCCGTTATTGCTGTTGAAAGTTCACCGTGGGGGATACTTGACGGGTTGGAGCTATTGGCTGAAGGGCCGAATATTATTCGGATGTGATGAATGTGGATGTGAAACTTCCAGTGTTTGGAATGAAATGCCAGAAATGTGTTGCCAAGGTTACCGGAATCATTGAGGCTTTTCCAGGGGTTACTAAGGTTCTGGTTTCGCTTGAATCCGCCGAGGCGACAATCACGCCGGTCTCTGGGTCTCATATTCCTGTCAAACTGATTTCGACCGCTTTGCTAGAAGCTGGATTCGATTCCAATCCCATCATAGATGTTGTCGTAGAACATAAAGATCCGTCCGATAATGTAATATTTCCACATCAACAACTTGAACAATTGCGTTTTTCTATCTCTGGTATGAGCTGCTCTGCTTGTGCGGCTTCTATTGAAAAGCGTCTTAGCGGGTTGCCCGGTATCAACGAGGTTAATGTCAATTTGGTTGGTGATTTTGCCCAGGTCAGTTTCGACGCGAATCGCGTGACTGAGCAGGATGTTTTTCTAGAAGTCGAAAAGGCTGGTTTTAAGGCTTACCAAGGGGCGCAACTGGAAAGCTATGATGAGTCCAAAAAACAACTGCAACTGGTATTGATTGCAGCAGCAGGGGCGATACCAATCATGCTGTTAATGTTGCTACCGGTCTTCGGTCAGGCAACCGTACTGGTCAATGGAGTATTGGCAACGATTGTCCAATTTACAGCCGGTTTGGGTTTTTATCGTAGCGGCTGGAAGTCTTTGACAAATCGTAGCGCTAATATGGATGTTCTGGTCTCTCTCGGGATCACCGCGGCTTACGGTTATTCAGTATTAGCTCTTCTAGGTGTTCTAGGTCCTGAGCCAACCGTGTTTTTTGAGACCAGCGCTATGTTGATTTTATTTATCCGTTTTGGTAAATGGCTTGAGTCGCGAGCTAAAGGGAGAGCTGGGGCAGCTCTAAAAAAGTTGCTGCAACTTCAGCCGGAGCGTGCCGTTTTACTTGATGGAATCCAGGAGGAAAATATCCCTACAAGCCAGGTTAAATCTGGCGATTTATTGCTGGTGCGTCCTGGAGAAAAAATCCCGGTAGACGGTGAAATTATTGATGGATCAGCCGCAGTAGATGAGTCTATGATTACTGGCGAAGCCGTTCCTGTAGCAAAAGAGCCCGGTTCAAAAGTTATTGGCGCAACAATTAATCGATCCGGCCGTTTAATCGTCAAGGCGACCCAGGTTGGTGAAGATACTGTTCTGGCTCAGATCGTCCGGCTTGTAGAATCGGCTCAGGGTGATAAACCCCCGATTCAGCGACTTGTTGACCAAATATCAAATATTTTTGTTCCCATTGTCATCACTTTGTCACTGTTGACTTTTGTTGGCTGGTATCTGCTGATAGGAAAAGACTTTCTCTTCGCTTTTCAGATGGCCATTGCTGTGGTGGTGGTTGCCTGTCCATGCGCTCTTGGTCTGGCAACACCAACGGCAATTATGGTTGGTAGTTCTGTTGGTCTTGAACTTGGCATCTTATTTAAAACGGCGACAGTTCTTGAACAAATTTCTAAATTGCAGATTTTGTTGTTGGATAAAACCGGTACCTTGACCAGTGGAATATTTCAGGTCGATGAGATTCTTTTAGTTAAGGATCTTACAGAAAATGAGCTGCTATATTTTTCATCGTCTTTGGAAGCAGGAAGCACCCATCCACTGGCACGTGCAATAGTTGCCGAGTCACAAAAACGAAATATTGATCTCGCTGAGGTGACTGGTTTTGAGGAAATTGCTGGACATGGATTAGCTGGAATCATTGCGGGGAAATCGGTATTGTGTGGCAGTCGAATGTTGCTGGAAAAAAGAACCGTCGACATGTCTGCTGCTACAGGTATTTCCGAATCTCAGATTGCGGCAGGGAAATCACTGATTTTTATTGCCATCGATGATAGATTGAAGGGTGTTATTGCCTTATCTGACAGTATAAAACCAGCTGCGACCATAGTTATTCAACGGTTGCGAGAGATGGGGATTTCCTCTGTTTTGGTGACAGGAGATCGTCGCGCCGTTGCTGAGAGCGTCGCTGAAATGATTGGACTGACTGAAATTGAGGCGGAAGTCCTTCCAGCACAGAAGCTGCAGGTGGTTAAGAAATACCAACAGCAAAAGAAACTGGTCGGTATGGTCGGCGATGGCATCAATGATGCTCCGGCGCTTGCTCAGGCCGATGTTGGTATCGCAATTGGGAGCGGGACTGATGTGGCTAAGGAAACCGGAGATCTGATTCTGGTCAATAGTGACCTGTTTGATATTGAGCGGTGCATAAAATTGGGTAAGCAGACGCTGAGAAAAATCAAGCAAAATTTGTTCTGGGCTTTTTTCTACAATCTTCTCGGTATTCCGCTGGCGGCGGGTTTGTTTTATCCTTTGTTCGGTCTCTATCTCAAACCGGAATTCGCTGGATTGGCGATGGCCTTTTCCAGCGTTTCGGTGGTGACCAATAGTTTACTGTTGCGCCGGATGAAAAAAACATTACAGGAGATTGGATGATTTTGTGAGACAGAAACTGATTATCGGTGTGATTGGGGCTGGAAACGCTTCTGCCCATGGTCTTGAACATGCCTACCAGGTTGGACAATTGATTGCCAAGAAGGGCGCAGTTCTGGTTTGTGGCGGCCTCGGCGGAGTAATGGAAGCAGCCTCCCGTGGATGCGTCGAAGCTGGAGGCGATGTCCTTGGTATCTTACCGGGAAACTCGCTTGGCACAGCTAATCCGTATGTCACGTTACCGATAGTCACAGCCATGGGGCATGCTCGGAATGTAATTATTGCCCAGACAGCTCGCGCACTTGTCGCAATTGAAGGGGAATACGGGACTTTGTCTGAAATTGCTATAGGCTTGAAATTGGGGAAGCCGGTGGTGCAGCTTGGCAGTTGGCCACAATTATCAACCACACCACAGGCTGAAACCCCAGCGCAAGCGATTGAAATGATATTTTCTACAATTCAGGAAGGAGGGATTGATGATGGATAAGATTCCATCTGTCGCAGAACCGATAGACGGTTTATATCCTGCGGCTGAGGCGGTTAGCAACATGATCGAATGGTTGCGTGGTCGGGGTAAAATTCTGATTATCTGCCACGATAATCCTGATCCCGATTCAATCGCAGCTGCTGTGGCATTGCGCCACTTGATGCTGATAAAAACCGGACAGGATGCTGTATTGGCTTATGGCGGAGTGATTGGGCGGAGTGAGAATCGCAAGATGGTTGAACTCCTGGAAATATCTCTGGTGCCCATCTGTGGACTTAACCTTAATCAATTTGCTGTGATCTGTATGGTTGATACCCAGCCGGGCGCTGGAAATAATTCTTTACCTGTAGGTCACCCGGTTCACCTGGTGATTGATCATCACCCGCCCAAAAAAGAGTTTACAGACATCTTCTGGGTTGATGTTCGTGAGAACTATGGTGCTTCAGCAACTATTCTTTATGAATATCTGAACAGTCAGAACGTATCGATAAATACAAAACTTGCGACCAGCCTGTTCTATGCGATCAAGTCGGAGACTCAGGATCTTGGGCGTGAATGGTCAAAGGCAGATCGTGAGGCATATTTGAAACTGCTGCCCATTTCAAATAATCAGATTCTTTACGATATTATCCATCCGCAGGTTCCTCGTAATTATTTTTCCACCTTTCATACCGCAATTGAAAATGCACAGGTTTATGGTGAAATCCTGGTTTTTAATTTGCATAAGGTCGATAATCCTGATCTTGTCGCCGAATTGGCAGATTTCCTGTTACGCCAACAAGGCGTACATTATGTTCTGGGAATGGGCTGGTTTAATGGCACACAAATTTTGTCGATGCGCTCATTGAACCCGGAGGCAAGGCTTGGATTGCTAATTCAAAAAATGGTTGCCGGAATTGGCACTGCTGGAGGCCATGGAATGATTGCCGGTGGCCAGATTCGCAGCATCGCGATGGATGATCAATCGCAACAGGATCTGGAACAAATGCTTACCGAACGGATGTTTCAGGCCCTTAATTTAAAACAACCAGTCGGCGAATCGCTTGTCTGAGAAAATTCTGCAGAGTCCCGTCGATTGACAGAACACTGAAGGCCAGGCTATAAACATCCAGCTTTTCTGGGAGTTATTATGCATTTTTTTATGATTTTGTTCTGCTTATTTCTACCACTGCATTCAGCGTTTGCTGCGGTTGATATTGCTCTGCGTGGCAAGGAACCAGTGCGGTTGGAGGATGTTTATCAGCAGGAAGGAATTCCCTATATTGCTATTGAAGATGCGTTGGATGTTGTCGGTTTGACCGGCCATTGGAATTCAATCAGCCATAGTTTTCTGATTAGCACAAAACATGGTTGGGCAGAAATTTCCCCGGCAAGTGGTTTCCTGAAAATAGCAGACGAGTATTATCCCCTGAAAGAGAAGCCACGCTTTATTGATGGCCGCCTCCGCGTCACCGACAGTTTTATCCTAAATCAGTTGGCGCAATTAACCGGGCGGTCGATCTATTTTCGTAATCTTGATCCTGATGCCGACAAAACTCCTGCACTGGAATCAAGTGGCTTGGAAAAATTATTTTCATTTCTGCTAAAGAAAAAAGCCAGTGGAAGCAAAGGGCCTACGATCCGTGCTGTTGCGATTGACCCCGGACACGGTGGACTGGATACTGGGGTTATTGCACCATCAGGATACAAAGAAAAACAACTCAATCTAGAAGTTGCAGAAAAACTGGCTAAACAGTTGAAGATGAAACTAGGTATTCCGATTTACTTAAGTCGTGATGGAGATTATGAACTGACGATGGAGCAACGTCTGCAGCCAGCCGCGAAAGAAGATGTGGATATCTGGCTGTTGCTGCATGCTCAGGCAGCTTTTTCTTCTGAGCTCAGCGGCGTGAGTCTGTTTGTCCGACCAGAAGAACTCGCCACAAATCTTCCCGATGAGAAAGTGACTGAAAATTTAGAGAGTGACAGTATGCTGCTGGCAAAAGAACTGGCTCGGGCTCTGCGGGAAAGTGCTATCGAGGTTCGCGGAGTCTATCCATCGTCTCGACTGTCTCTTGGTCGTGGAGACTTGCCAACGGTCCAAATTGAACTCGGTTATTTGAGCAACCCGGTAGAATTACAACAGCTGCAAAATGCAGACTATCAGAATCAAATGGTTCAGGCGCTTTATAATGGTATTCGCCATTACGCCAAGCAGTCCAAGGAGAAAATGAATGGAGTCAAGTGAAATTCAGCGTTTTGATGGTCGGTTAGACAATCAATTGCGACCGATCAGCTTTCAGCGTCAATTTACCAAATATGCCGAAGGTTCGGTTCTGGTTTGTTGTGGCGAAACCAAGGTGCTTTGTAATGCTTCGGTTGAGGAGCGTGTCCCCCCTTTCATGCGTGGCAAAGGACGTGGCTGGGTCACTGCTGAATACAGCATGCTGCCCCGCGCAACACATACGCGTTCAATGCGTGAAGCTGCCAAAGGAAAAATATCTGGAAGAACTCAGGAAATTCAGCGTTTGATTGGACGTTCGTTACGCGCGGTCACCGATCTGGATGCGCTGGGTGAAATAACCGTGCAGATCGATTGTGATGTTTTGCAGGCTGATGGTGGAACGCGCACCGCATCAATTACCGGAGCTTATGTTGCTCTGCATGATGCCCTGAGCGGTTTGGTTGACAGGGGGGTATTGAAAAAAATGCCACTTAAAGACAGTGTGTCGGCGATCAGTGTCGGTATTGTTAGTGCTAAACCGCTGCTTGATTTAGATTATGAAGAAGACTCCAAAGCAGATGTTGATATGAATTTTGTGATTACCGGCTCCGGTAAATTTGTTGAAGTGCAAGGGACAGCGGAAGAGGAACCTTTTTCTCTCAGTGAACTGGACGAATTACGTGATTTGGCTTTGCAGGGCTGTGCACAATTGACCCAATTACAACATCAATCGTTGAGTCTAGAATTATGAAATTGTTGGTTGCTACCGGCAATTCGGGTAAGTTAAAAGAAATACGCAGCCTTCTTGACGGGTCACCTCTTGAGATTATTGGGCTTGATCAACTCACTGCTCCTCCCGAGGTGATTGAGGATTGCAGCACTTTTGAAGACAATGCGCGTAAAAAAGCTCAAGAGATGGCACAGTTTAGTGGCTACCTGACGTTGGCTGATGATAGTGGTCTTGTTGTTGCTGCCTTAGATGGCGCTCCTGGAGTGCATTCTGCACGCTATGCCGGTAAGCAGGGTGATGATACTGCCAATAATGGCAAACTGTTAGCAGTAATGGCTGCCGTTGAAGATGAAAAACGGCAGGCAGCTTTTCATTGTGCTATGGCATTGGCCTGGCCTGATGGACGTTGTGAAACTTATGCAGGCCAGGTATCGGGCTTGATTATGCGCGCGGAGCGGGGGACTGGTGGTTTTGGTTACGATCCTCTTTTTATCGTCCCCGAGTATGGTAAAACACTGGCTGAGCTTCCGCTTGAAATTAAAAATCGCATCAGTCACAGAGGTACGGCGCTCCGCAAAGTTATTCCAATATTAATCGAGTTGGCGGAGTCATAAAATCAAAAGATCGTTAATATCTTGACACACTGTGGTGCTAATGCTAAAAAACGCCTCGATTTAGTAAGTACTCTACATATAAGGAGAAAATATCATGGAAAGAACATTCGCAATCATAAAACCTGATGCTTTTGCTGCAGGCTCTGCTGGCAATATTCTGGCCCGTATTTATGCCGAAGGTTTTAAAATTATCGGTTTGAAAAAACTTTACTTGAGCAAAGTTGAAGCTGAAGGTTTTTATGCCGTTCATAGCGAGCGTCCATTTTTCGGTGAGTTGACCGATTTTATGAGCAGTGGCCCCTGTATTGTCATGGCACTGGAGGCTAATAATGCTATCTCTAAATGGCGAGATCTGATGGGAGCAACGAATCCTGCTGAAGCTGCTGTTGGATCCTTGCGCAAAGAGTTCGGTCGTAATATCGGTGAGAATGCCACCCATGGGTCAGATGCACCAGAAACTGCAGCATTTGAACTGGGTTATTTCTTTAACGGTCTGGAATTACTTTAATCCCTTCAGTTAAATAGCTTGTTTCTAAAAAAGCCCTTCGGTAAGATTCCGGAGGGCTTTTTTCGTGTAGAATAGCTACCAAAACGTCAAGAGCACCAAGTAAAACTATTTCTAAGCTCGTTCATCCTCTTGGAAAATGGTGTCTTGGTGGCTAACGCTTTAGTTTTAAGTTTTTTAGAACCTTCTGTTGGGTTCTAGTGCCGATATTGAAAGAGGGTTTTCTTGAATAAAAATAAAATTGATCTAAAAAGCTTGACCCGAGAACAATTGGAGGAATTGCTTTCTGAACTCGGTAAAGAAAAATATCGGGCAAAGCAAATTCTGCGCTGGATTTACCAACGTCATGTGACCGATTTTGAACAGATGACAGACCTGGCGAAACAGTTTCGCAGTCAGTTGGAAGAACGAGCTACTATTTCTTCCTGGCAGCCAGAGCTGGTTGAAACCAGCAGCGACGGAACCCGTAAGTATTTGTTTCGTCTTGCTGATGGTGAATCTGTTGAAGCAGTCAGAATCCCGATGGATGAAGGTCGTGCGACTTTGTGTATATCGACTCAGGTGGGTTGTGCCATGGGTTGTCAGTTTTGCATGACTGGCAAGTTCGGTTTAGCGCGCAACTTGCGACCGGAGGAAATTGTCAATCAGGTTTGTGCGGCATTGCAGGATGGACCGATCACTAATATTGTGCTGATGGGAATGGGCGAGCCCTTACATAATCTGGATCATGTGGTGACCGCCCTGAAGATTTTTTACCTGGATGATGGCCTTGGTTATGGTACTCGCCGTGTTACTCTGTCGACCTGTGGTCTGGTGCCTGAAATCCAAGAATTGAGCCAGAGAATTAAAGTTCATCTGGCTGTTTCCCTCAATGCGACGACAGATGAACTCCGCAATCAGTTAATGCCGGTCAACCAGCGATATCCCCTTGCTGAACTGATGAGTGCCTGCCGGGATTATGCTCTTACTACCAAACAACGGGTGACTTTTGAATATATATTGATTGGTGGAGTGAATGATTCCATTACAGATGCTAAGCGGCTGGTGAAACTGCTGCATGGGGTTCGTTGTAAGGTTAATTTGATTGCGTATAATGAACATGAGGGGGCTGAGTTTAAGGCTCCAGCTGAAGAGTCGATCACCGCATTTCAGAGTCACTTGCTGCAGCGGGACATTGTGGCAACACTCAGAGCAAGTAAAGGGCAGGATATCTCTGCGGCTTGTGGACAGTTAAAGGGAAAGCAAGTTGAAAAACCTGCAACTTGAAAATATCTATTCTGCAAATATGGAGGAACATGACAATGAAACAACCGATTATCGGCGTTATCGGAGGCAGTGGGCTCTATGAGATGGAAGGTCTGACAGACGTACGAGAGGTGACTCTTGAAACCCCTTTTGGGGCCCCTTCGGATGCCTATATGACTGGAGTTCTTGATGATGCACAGATGGTTTTTCTGCCGCGGCATGGTCGTGGTCATCGGTTGCTGCCATCTGAGGTGAATTATCGGGCAAATATCTACGGAATGAAAACTCTCGGTGTTGAACATATTATTTCGGTTTCAGCTGTTGGGAGTATGAAAGAAGAGATCATTCCCGGTCATATCGTTGTTCCCGATCAATTTTTTGACCGTACCCAGGGGATACGTGCCTCGACATTTTTTGGCAACGGTGTCGTCGGCCACGTTCAGTTTGCCGATCCTGTTTGTGCGGATCTGTCTGCTATTCTGGTAGAGTCGGCTCGGAAAGTTGGCGCAACGGTTCATCAGGGGGGAACGTATGTTTGTATCGAAGGGCCTAATTTTTCAACCCGGGCTGAATCGAAAATTTATCGTAGCTGGGGAGTCGATATTATCGGCATGACCAATCTTCCTGAATCGCGGCTAGCTCGTGAAGCTGAGATCTGTTATGGAACGGTGGCTTTGGCTACCGATTATGATTGCTGGCACGAGGGACATGATGATGTTTCGGTCGAGGCGGTCATTGCGATTATTCAACAGAATGTTATGACAGC
>JASJGU010000175.1:0-3901 GCA_033791385.1 Desulfuromusa sp. | reverse complement strand
CAATTTCGACCGCTTGATCAAATTGGGGCATCTGCGCGAGGCGATGAAGTTGTCTCTGGAGTTGATGAAACAAGGAAGCTACCAGGTTGAAATGAGTGATGAAGGAATGATGACGGACGACATCGAGGCGTGTTTACAGGTTGTCATCCGCGCGCTGAAGAAAAGCAATTTGCCCGACGACGATGTGATCGCATGGTGTGCTGCAATGGCAAAGACAGATCGCGTCGGCTTCATTTGCGACACGGAATTACAGGCCTTGCGAAAACGGCTAGAATCGTCGTAGATGCTTCTGCCAGATTTCAGGCGTTCGGCATCATCTGATGGCTAGTGCTGATATATCGCATGGGCTAAGAGAAACCGAAATATATCGACCGACTGTCTCTGCCTTGCACTTGGAGACCGACAGGACCGGGATCAGCCGACTGAAGGGTAGCCTATTGACAGGGATCATCCGATCGAACGCAATGAACTGCGGTGAGGCGGTTGAAAACCTGTGGTGCCGAGACTAATGAGCGGAACCAGAAAATCACCTGAACAGAGCCTTCTTGAGACCGGGACCCTCGTCCTTTTTCGCGTTGTCGATGCGCATACGGAGCTCAGTCCTGACAAGGAGAATATCTTTGTTCGCGTAGATCTCGTTTTTGAGGGTGACGACCAAGACATCGAGCCGGCCGAGATCGTTAAATGGAGTGCCTTCGGGTTTCTGTTCACTCTGGCCGCGCTCTCGTTTCACGATGCGAGACCTCGCGGGATGTCAGAACTGGACTTCCAGCCAGGTGACGAATTCACGGTTGCCGACTTCTTTGAATGCCTCACGTTTGGCGAGAAGGGTCTGTGCCTGCATACCGATTACGTTCGGGGACGCAGCATGAAAACGGATGTGACGATCCGACTGGACGGAAGCGTTACGCTCACGACCTGGGGTAGAGGCCAGAGCGCCTTGCGTTGGTTAGACCAACTTCAAGGCAAGAAGCGGATCGCTGAGGTCCCCGTGACTCGCTGATCTGCTGATCGTGCCGCAGGTGCATTAGCAATAATTAATACGGAGCCTCACCGCAGCTTTGCTCGTACTTGGACCGAGATGGTTAACATTGTATACAAACTGTAAGCTATACTACTTGGTAGTAATTTTCCCTACTATCAACCCAGAGGCACCTTATGCACACCGTTGAAAAACTCAGTATTGCCTTGACCCAAGAGATGGCCAAGGAAGTACGGATGGCCGTCAAAAGCGGAGAGTACGCCAGTAGTAGCGAGGTGATCCGGGAGGCCTTGCGGGACTGGCACCGAAAACGTGCCTTCCAGGATCAGGAAATCGAGGAATTACGAAGCCTGTGGCGTAAAGGTGTGAAGAGTGGCAAAGGTCGGTACGGCTCCATGGAAGAGATCAAGCAGGCTGCGCGCAAACGCTCGGCAGAGAACGACCGATAAGCTCTGAATATGGCCGTTTTTCAGAAGACCGCCCAGGCTGAAGAGGATCTGATCGATATCTGGCTCTACATTGCTCAGGATAACCCCACTGCCGCGGATAACTTGCTCGATACCTTTGAGGAGAAAGGCTGGCTGCTCGCCAAAAACCCAAAGTTGGGGCAGGAACGCCCAGATATCGCTGAGGACTTCCGACATTTGCCAATGGGGCGCTACCTGATGCTCTACAGGGAGATCTCTGGTGGGATTGAACTGGTGCGCGTGGTGCAGGGTATGCGTTTGATGAACTCTCTATAGGTGTCTCTCGCGAATTGTTACTCGAGCGGAAACTGGAAGGCGGGATCGGGTCCACCAACGCTATGTTTTTCAATTCGCAACTTTTTGTGAACAGATAAATAGAGAAATGCGGATTTATTTTCCCAAAGTGGGTTTAAGGAGTGGGTTACCACTTAATCTTTATAACAAACTGATTTAACAAAAGAAAAATGGTTGGTTGACTATGAGCGCAAAGTTTGGTTGAATTTAAGGGTTTCTGCCCTTTTCGGCGTTATTTCAACCATTTTCCTTGGGAGGTTGGGTATTTTAAATACCTCCGCCATCCGCTTTGGATACCGTTGCGTTGATTTCTGCGCCTCAGTGAATGCCTTGCGTACTTGAACAATATTGATCTCGGCAAAACGCTCCGCAAGGTTCACTTTACCATTCAAAATGATTTCCATGTACTGGGGGTTGTCAAGATTTTTGACCAAAGGCGTTTGCGCCATCATAGTTTTCAGTGTTTTCGATAACGCGTGGTTACCACTTCGTTTCCGATTGCTGCGCTTCAAGTCTCTAAAGAACTGTTCCAAGATGTTATTGGTTCGTTGCGGCTGTAGGGTAACGGTTCCCGTATGGGTGACGACTTGAATGGGATCGGCGAATAACTTATCCCAATATTTATCGATCTGCTTGACCATTTTTCGGTAAGCGATGTTTGTTGCCGCCAATTCTTTGATCTTCTCTGAGTGGCGAAACCGGGTAACACGTTCTTTGATGGTCGTGATATCCGGATCGCCCTCATCATTCAATCCATTGCCGCTATCGGGTTGCGCAATTCTCATCGCCTCTCTCAGTTGATCGAAGATCCTGACTTTATCCTGCATTCTGAATACGGTGCCGGCAAGCGCTTGGTCAGTCAACACCTTGCGGATCGGGGCCAGTGGCAGCGGCGCAGCACTATTGGCCATTTTCGGTTTTAACCTCAGCAGATCCGGGTAGGCTTCCTGTAATCTGCGATAGAAGTCAAAATGTGGCTGGTCGAATGGAAAGCCAAAACCATGGGATCCCTGCTTGGCCTCCAACACCCAGCAGATGATGAGATAGGTCATCACCATAGGCATCAGTGGCATTTTGGCGTCATGCAGCGGCTTGGTTTCCAAGTAGGCGTGAAGGCAATGCAGTCTATCCGGATCCGCATCGATCGCCTTCTTGAGTCCTTTTGCGGTCTTTCGCAAATGACCGCGAATAGCATGGGTTTTCAGGTGTCGGCGTATGGTACCGTAATCGTGGCCAAACAAATCCTTGCCGATATCTTTAAGAAAATGAAAATGGCAGATGTAATCCGGTATTTTTGGAAAGACTTCCTTGACCGCTTTCAAAATCGCAGCCCCCATGTCGTGCACCATGGCAATCGGCTCGCCATAGGCTTGCTTGATTGTTCGTAGAAAAGGAATCAGTTGATCGGCGTTTTCCGAGGGAAGTTTGACGTTATCCAGCACGATCTTCGAGAGTTCATCGATGGAGGTTATGAGATGAGGGCTATCCCCTTCACAAGTCCCATCCAGATGCAAGATATAGCCGCCCTGTGATCCTATGAACGCCTTGAGTTCCCCTTGGCTCTCCTGGTGGGCCAATGCCAGGTAGACAATAAATCGACGGCCAAGACGATCGATCTCACGCCGGGAGATATTGACGTTCTTTTCACCGAGTTCACACTGGATCTCTTTTCCATTTCGGCAGCGCACAAACAGGGCCTCCCCTACATGCACCATGACATCAAAGCCAAATTTTCCGTTTGGTGGAACGATAGTTTGGAGTTCTTCGCTATCGTAGGTTTTTTTACAATGGGAACAAGTGAGCTGAGTGATATGGGCATCAAACTCACCGATGGCCAGTGAGGCCAGCGAACGGGAATAAGTTTTACGTACAGTAAGTATCTTGCCACAGGAACAAACGGAATGTTCTGGCCTGAAGTACAAAGTGTGGCGCTGGAGAAACAGGTTCTTTATCGAGCACTGAAAAACGACTTGATGAATAGTTCGGTGCAACAATTTTACGATTGAAAACCCAGCGTTTTTTTTAGGTCCAACCGGATGCACAATTGATTGAGTTGCAATGCGGAAATCCTAATCCCCTTCTGTGCAAGCCGCGATAGGATGATGCTCTGATCGATTTGCACCCGGTTGCCGCGAATAATTTCGGCCAGCACTTCGAT
>JASJGU010000174.1:0-4600 GCA_033791385.1 Desulfuromusa sp. | reverse complement strand
ACTCCAGCAGCTCATGGCGGCAGTAGAGCAAATAGCTGGCAACTTCACGGTACAGTTCTGGATCATCACGAATGGCATCAAGATCGGCCATACTTTTGATATTGATCATGTTTCACCTCCTTTCAAAGATGTTTTCTAAGTATTTCGGCAACCTCTTCGGCATAGCCCTTCTGGTCAGGACATACGATCGTCACCCCTTCCCCGCTGTTTCCCCAGAGGACAACGCCGATCAGACAGTTGCCGTCCAGGAAGGTTCCTTCGAGGCCAGTTGAGATGTCTCGGTGACAGGCTTGGTTGATGTCATTGAGGGTGTCGTTTTCTTCAACGAACAAAACAAAGCCCCGATCGGGATGATCAGGGACAAGAATGAAACATAGGTTTTTGAGAGCGTTTTTGACTGCCTGTCTGTAGGGTGGTGGCAGGCTGGAAAGTTGGGATGGTGAAGTAAGTTTAAGCATGAGGACTCCTTTCCGTAGATACAAAAAATCCCAACCAAGAGTGAGTCCTGATTGGGCATTATAAAAAATGCGGAGCCATTGCTGACCCCGCTTCGAGTCATATATCTAGTTTTACGGTAGTGGTATAAAGACCCGGAGGCAAAGAAAAACATTTAGAAACAGTGGCTTAAGAAAATATATCTTGACATTTTTAATGTGATGTCTAATTGATATAACATCGTTCTTATAATTATATTGGATCTATAAAGGAGGAAGCTATGTTGAGAAGTTTTTTTTACTTATTTGTAATTTCGGCGGTGCTTTTACTGTTTGGTTGTGGGGATGGGAATGATGATCCAGCAGTTAATGTAACGTCTGAGGCTACAGGTATACTCGATATCACATTTGATGACGATGGGATTGTCACCTATGACAGTACTGCAGGATCGGATCAGGGCAGAGCGATCGCTCTGGATGGTTTTGGCAACATAATTGTTGCTGGGACGACTGAAAATAATACCATCATGAATATTTGGAAATATTCTGGCACCGGTGCCCTTGATGGAACATTCGGGACGGGGGGTCTCGTTACAGATGATAGTGCCGCTGGCGGGGCTGGTTTTGATGTCGGCAATGGAATGGCCGTTGATGGCTCCGGCAATATATTTGTCACCGGTTACAGCCTCAATGCTGCCGGCAACGTTGACATGGTGATCTGGAAATATGACAGCAGCGGAGTCCTTGATGGAACATTCGGAGTCGGTGGCGTCGTCATTGATCATAACGCTGCCGGCGGGGACGGCCAAGACTCCGGAAATGCTATAGCAATCGATGGGATGGGGGATATTTATATCACAGGCAAAAGCTTCGGCAACCCCACTGGGGACGACATGGCGATCTGGAAATATAACAGCAGCGGCACCCTTGATGGGACTTTTGGAATTGGTGGTATCGTTACCTATCATCGCGTTGGCGGTGACTCAGGGAACGCAATAGCCCTGGATGGTGCTGGTAATATCTATGTCTCAGGGCACAGTGGAAATGCCTCCAATGACCTTGATATGGCGATCTGGAAATATGACAGCAACGGTGTTTCCGATGCAACATTTGGAACTGCCGGTGTTGTCTTTGATGACACCTCGACAGGAAATTATGAGGTTGGAAACTCTCTCAGGCTAGACGGCTCAGGAAATATATTTGTCACCGGCTACAGCGATTTCACCCCTGGTGGGGCCGGTGACATGGCACTCTGGAAATATGACAGCAGCGGCACCCCAGATATGACTTTCGGACTTGGTGGATATGTTATCGATAATGGTGCTGCTGGTGGCAATAGTTACGATAATGGGATCGATATCACTCTGGACGGTTCCGGTAACTTGTTTGTAGTCGGTTACAGCTACAACGCCTCCAATGTTGCGGATATGGCGATCTGGAAATATGACAGTAATGGCGATCTTGATGCCACTTTTGGGATTGGTGGAGTCGTCATCGATGATGGTGCTGCTGGAGGAACCGGGTTTGATGCAGCCTATGCAAGTATGTTAGATAGCCTCGGCAACCTTTTCACTACCGGCACCAGCAGTAATGTTGCCGGCAACCCGGACATGGTGATATGGAAATATGAGTAAGCCGTAAATGGTTAGTTTGGCGGCAGATTGCTAATTGTAAATGCCTCAGGTCGATTCGATCTGGGGTATTTTCTTTTTCATAAATCGGAAACAGCCTTTTGATAATTACCTCCCCAAACCACCCCCAAAGCCCCACCCCGAACCAACCTACAACCAACCTAAACAAAAAAAAGCCTCCCCCGATTTCTCAGAAGAGGCTTTTTCAGTGTGGCGTCCCCAGGGGGATTCGAACCCCCGTCGCCGCCGTGAAAGGGCGGTGTCCTGGGCCAGGCTAGACGATAGGGACTTAAAACTTCTAAGTCCCTGCGGAAATTGAGTCCGCAGGATGTTACATGTTAAATGGTGAGCCGGGGGGGGGGATCGAACCCACGACCATCTGATTAAAAGAATCTTGAACATTACCGTAAACACGTTCAGCACATCAGATTTGACCGCTCCGCTACTTTCAATAATGATCCATTCTGAAGCCTCAAACCAACCATGGAACAACCTAAGATGTAATGGGGGAGCATGTCGAAACCTACTACATCCAAAACACAGAAATGAAGAAGCCCCAACTAAGACCGGTGGATTTTCATTTCTGACGTCTCGAATGTAATGAGTTTCTTGGTTGGTCTTTTTGCCTTAGTTTACGCGTGATCGTCAAATAGTTCGTAGTCTAACTATTAGTCTCAGATTTTTGTTATGATGTTTATAACAGCTTTTTTTGAATACTATGAAGAGCACAATAATTTGAAAGAACTTGCATGTTACAGAGTATTGATCAACTGAAAAATCTGGTCTTGCCAGCAACAGATGGAGAGATCGGACGCAGTAGCGGTTTTAAATGGCATAAACTGTTTTTCCACAGGATTGATTTATGCAGCTAAGTCTGAATGGTGAAGATATAGCGCAGATTGTGGTCGGAGCTTCGGTTCTGGCGGTTCCGATCTCATTTTCAGAAGAGGCTTGGAATGCTGCGATCAATCTGCCGTTACCGAACTTGATGCTGGTGTTTCTTCTGTCGATCGCATTTCTTGCCCTTTACTCGTACCAGAGTCTGTTTCAGGCTTCAGTGAAAAATCGAAAGTTTGTATTCGTTTTTCGTATTTTCTTTGCCTATCTGCTTACGAGCCTGGTGGTTGCGGTTGTGCTACTGTCGCTCGACAAGTTACCCTTGGCGTCTGAACCGATTATTGCTCTTAAGAGAATCATCCTCGTGGCAATGCCTGCTTCCATGGGGGCTATTGTGGTCGATAGTTTCGACAAGGAATAGCTTTTTTGTGCGAATCTTCGGTGAGTAATTTTCCCTTTTTGATCATACTGTGATCAACAATTTGTCCTGCTAGGATTAGTGATGCCGAAATCAGCTTTTAATGCCATTGAGGGCAGTGTGCGGATTTTTTTGGGTGGAGCTAAAGTCGCACTCATTGCATGCGATGAAAATGAACTGTCCCTCAAACCGGCAGAGCGATGTGAGTTTTTATTAGCTGTCGAAATTGGCGGCGTCAGCTATCAATTTCGCGCCGAGCGCAAAGATCTTGCTTTCACTGTGACAGAAAAAAACTTTGTCAGTGAGTTGCTCACCGCTTTTGCCGGTTTGTTTGCGGGCTTTTCGGCAGAAGGCTATGCCGCCCATTTTCGTACCGCTCTTTTGACCTCGGTAGCTGATATAGCAGTTGCGCGCTATATCCGTGGAGATCGCAAAGGGGTTTTCTGGCCGGCGCAGAGCTTGATCCAGTTACTCAAAAGCCTGTCATACCAACGCTATGAAGGGACCCCGGCAACAACCGGATTTCTGATTTGTCGAAGTCAACTCGATGATTTTCTCGCAGGTTTGAAAAAGATGCACTACGATTGGTTTGACCTGGGTGAGGATCGCCGCAGGATTTCCGCGGATTTTTTTCGTAATCCACTCTCTTATCGTTTGGTTGATGGCCACCGATCGTTGTACGTCGGCGATATTCGGATGAATATCAAAGGAACGATAGGGCTGAATTCCCCAGGTCTTGGCGATCAGATCGAGCAGCTTGCGCATCGCGAAACCCTGAAACTGCTCTCCAAAGCGGGAGAAGGTTCCTTTGCGGTCTATGTCAATAAGTCTTCAGAGGTCGAGATTGTTCTCGATACCGACAGAATGCTGGTGTGGCGTAAAGGCTATTGGGGGCTTTATGATCCAGATATCATGCGGGCATTTTTGAGCGGGCGACTCGACAAGCGTTCAATCGAGCACTTGGTTTGGACAGTTTATGCTCTCTCCAAATCTCGGCACGGAACGGTTGTTTTGGTGGCGGATGATGATACCGATCTGGATGTTTTGCGCAAAGGTTCTGTCGGCGGACGAGATCCCCTCAGCCGGGCGTTGATACGACATGTCCGGAGTAAGAAAATTGGAGCCTTGAAGCGATCGGGAGAGTTGAGCCGGATTCTTTCATCTGACGGGCTGACGGTAATCAACCGAAGAGGAGAGTTGCTTGATACCGGCGTGATAGTCGATACCTCCAAGGCCAGCAATCTGGTGACCGGCGGAGGGCGAACGACTGCTGCGACATC
>JASJGU010000173.1:0-3663 GCA_033791385.1 Desulfuromusa sp. | reverse complement strand
TGACAGCAGAACTATGCCGTAACCCAAACCGTTACCAACACCATCGAGAAAACTTAAACCCACGGGGTTTTTCATCGCTTAGGCTTCAGCACGCCCCATAACGATACAGTTCGTGATAATCAGGCCAACATAAACCGACAGTGCCTTGCTCATCTCATAGAGGTAGGCTTTGAGCATCTGATCGATAATAATAACCAGGGTCGCAATAATGGTCATTTGCACGATGATCCGGATACTGTTGGGGATATGGTTGCGGATGGCACTGATTGCCGCATTGGAACAAGCCGTAACCAAAACAACTGCGACAGTCATGGTGAGCGCCGTAGACATTTTGTTGGTCACTGCCAGCGCTGAACAGATACCAAGAATCTGCAGGGCGATCGGGTTGTTATTAAATAATGGATCCAGCAGGGCGTCTTTTGCTTTTGCCATGATTAACCTCTCTCTGCTTTAAGTTTGGTCAGGAATGGGGCATAGCCATGCTCACCAAACCAGTAGCGGATAATGCCATGAACTTTGTCACCGGTAACTGTTGACCCGGCGATACCATCAATGGTGTTAACAGCGTCAGAAGCACTGGCATTGTATTTCCCTTTTTTAACAACCTTGATGGCAAGCTTTCCGGAACCGCTATATATCTGCTTGTCAGGCCATTGCGCTTTCCAGTTGGGATTGTCAACTTCGGCACCAAGACCCGGTGTTTCAGCATGCTGATAAAAGGTGAAGCCCTTTACTGTTGTTCCATCTGCAGCAACAGCGATGTAACCGTACATGGGCCCCCACATCCCAGCACCACGAATTGGCAAGATGACGGTACCGCTCTTCTCTACATAAATGGCAGCATACTTAGCGCGGGTGTCGATTTTCGCAAGGTCTAATTCTGCGGGAATTTTCTCAGACAACTCAGGATTATTGACAGCTTCTTTTTGATCGTAGGTCGCGACATCAACTGCAGTGGTATATTCACCAGTCGACAAATCAACCAGCTTTAACTCCATGTTCGAGGTGAACAGCTCATCAATATCACCACCGTCATCGATCTGTTGCTGAAAACCACCAGCAAAGAGAACCGTTTTACGTATTTCAAGCTGCTTGTTATAGGCTTCCTTGTCGATCCGCACAATTGCAGCTAGGCAGACCAGTATCGAACAGACGACACAGAGCAGGAAGGCAACCAGGAATGTTTTAAAAATAGAATCATTAGACATGGCGCAACTTCCTTTTCTTGATGTGTGCGTTCACGACCAGACGATCAACCAATGGTGCCAAAACGCTACCGAAGAGGATAATAATTCCGACACTTTCAGGCATCATCGGGTTAAAGACGCGAACAATAACTATCAGTAGTCCAATCAATATTCCAGAGATCCACTGCCCCTTAACCGTCATGGCCGAAGCTGAATGGTCTGTTGCTAAGAAAACAACACCAAAAGCCAGCCCACCAAGAACCAAGTGCCATGCAGGACTCATCGCCTCAGGATTAAACATGCACAGAATCGATGACAGGGCGACCACGCCAATCAGGATTGAAACAATGATGCGCCATGAAGCGATACCAGTGACGAGCAGAATCACCGCACCGAACAAGCAAGCCAGGGTTGAAGTTTCCCCCAAGGTTCCAGGAATGGTTCCCAAAAATGCCGCTTGCCAGGATATCCCCTGCGCAGCCAAGCTGGAAACTCCATCGTTCAAAGCCATAGCGAGTGGCGTTGCCCCGGTGTAACCATCAACCGCAGTCCAGACTGCGTCACCCGATATCGATCCCGAATAAGCCAGGGTCATGAACGCCCAGGCAACCAGAGCCGGACTCAAAAAGTTCATTCCCGTTCCACCAAAGATCTCACGCCCAATAACAACCCCGAAAGATGTTGCCAGAGCCACTTGCCACAGCGGTGCCGTCGGGGGCATCAGCAACACAATCAGAACCGATGTGACTAAAAATCCCGAGCCAATTCTTTTTTTCCGCATCGAAGCGAAAACAGCGACCCAGACAGCTTGAGTCAACATGGTCACAACGAGCAAGGGGAGAAAAATCCAAAGTCCCTTGGTGATATTGGCACAGAGTGAGGTGCTGTCACTGAGCCCGGGCAGAACGTCGATTTGCCCGGCCGCCAACATCTGGTTCAGGGTTAAATTTGCCTGGTAACCGCTGTTCCACATGGCCATCAGGATGCAGGGCAACAATGCCAGCATAATGATACTCATGACCCGTTTGTGATTGATACTGTCACGCACGTGAACAGAACCAGTTGTCACATCTGCGGGTGAGTAGAGCGAAGCATTGACCGCTTCCTTCAATGTATCGAATAATTTCACAGCCGTTATCCCTCTTTCTCTATGGTGGTGAGTGCATCACGCAACATCATGCCGTAATCATTTTTACCGGCACAAACATAGTTGCATAAAGCCAGATCCTCTTCCGCCAGTTCCAGACAGCCAAGATCCTGAGCCTGATCCGTATCTCCGGCAGCCAGACTGCTCAGCAGGTAGTTTGGCAGCATATCCAGTGGCAACACTTTTTCAAAGGAGCCAATGGCCAGAATATTTTCTTTGCTTCCATATTGACTGGTGTTCATCGGTTTGGATGGTCCACCGGTGAATGCCGATAAGAATACTCGCTGGATGGAATATCTATCTGCTCCGGCGGTCAACGAGGCAATAAACTCTCTGTCTCGTTTTTCTGATAGCACCGAAACCTGCAGGTGATAGCGACCCAGAAAGGCCATCGGCCCTGCAGCGGTGGTACCATCAAGAACCGAACCGGAGATAATCCGCTGTTCACCAGGGTTAATCTCATCAGCCATCAACTCTTCAAGAGAAGCTCCGATGCGGGTGCGTACCAAGCGTGGCTGTTTAACGCCGGGACCACCAAGAGCAATAATACGATCGGTAGGCAATTGGCCACTGATAAAGAGTTTGCCGAAAGCAATCACATCCTGATAATTGATCGACCAGACCGTTTTTCCTTCACAGACCGGATCAAGAAAATGGATATGAGTGCCAGCCAGGCCTGCCGGATGGGGGCCATCAAATTCTTCCTTGCTGGTTCCATTGACCGCTGGAAGAGCAACGCCCGGCTTCTGACAGACATAAACTTTTCCCTCTGTCAGGCGAGTCAGGATTTTGAGGCCGCTGGTAAAAGCCTGCTCCTCCTCTTTAATGATCAGCTCTGCTTTTGCTGCCAGTGGGTTGGTATCCATCGCTGTGATAAAAATTGAACGCGGGATGCTCTCAATGGCGGGAACCTTACTGAAAGGTCGGGTTCGCAATGCCGTCCAGAGACCGGAATTGACTAGGTTATTAACCACCTTGTCGCGATCTAGGCTCTCAAGTTCTGCCGCGGAAAAGGAGTCAAACTTTTCAGCATCAGTGCCATTCAGCTTAATAACAACCGATTGCAATGCGCGCCGCTCGCCACGATTGATGGCAACCACCTCGCCACAGCCTGGAGCCGTGTATTTAACCCCGGCAGTTTTTTTGTCGGCAAATAGCTGCTGTCCAAGTTTGACCTGATCACCAACCTTTACACACATGCTTGGCCTCATGCCGACATAATCTGGACCGAGCACTGCAACTGTTTTAACCGTTGCGCCATCAGAGATTGTCTGTTCGGGACTGCCAGTTATCGGCAAATCCAAGCCCTTACTGATTTTAATCATGTTA
>JASJGU010000172.1:0-3323 GCA_033791385.1 Desulfuromusa sp. | reverse complement strand
GGCCACTGGTGAAGGTATTGTTATCATCCAGGGTATGCCAGATTAACGCACAAAATTCATGCGGGTTTTTGCTTCTCGCTCTGGCGGGACAATTGTCCCTTTACCATTCTCAGCCAACTTCATCAGCCAGGCCATGTTCTTGCCAAGCACCCGCATAATCTGTACACCCTCAGCATCTTGGGTTGCTTCTCCCGGTTTGGCCCCATGAATCACATTCCAATAGTTGGCTGTTGCTATCAACATTTCGGAATAGCTCAAATAAGTGTTCAATTGGTCAAATGCTGGCAGGCCGCCGGAACGTCGCACCGCTACCACTGCTGTAGCAATCTTGTGGCGTAGCATGCTGTCGTTGACGCTGCTGACAAAAAAGGCCCGATCCAGAAATGCTTTCATGGTTCCCCCGATGCCCGCGAAATGAACAGGAGAGCCGAGAATAATTCCATCCGCATGCTTCATTTTCTGAATCCATTCATTGACCTCATCGCCAGGCAGTACACATTGTTCATTCTTGTTTTTTGCGCACTGTCCGCATGCGGTGCAGCCTCTGATCACTTTATTGCCGATATGAATGACTTCAGTTTCAATCCCTTCTTTTTCAAGTTCAGCGGAAACCATTTTTAGTGCATGAAAAGTATTGCCTTCTTTGTTAGGACTTCCGTTCAACGCCAGCGTTTTCATCATTTGTTTCTCCCGTTGTTTGAGTGTATTGCACTAGGTTTGACCCTGTCTTCTCGTTGCGGTTAACCTTGGCTGCTGCTGAAGTCTTCACCACGCATAACGTTTCTCCTGAGATTTCAGTTGGTTATACTCAAAATTAAATCAAATTGCCCGTTTCTAGACTGTATGATCAAGGGCTTGGGAGAATAGTTTTTCAACAGCCTACTAAGGTGGAATTTTCTCACCCATACATGATACCACTCTTTTTTTACCTTTTTGAGAGTATACTGTCACCATAAAGGGGGTTGACCATGAATGACTTCACCGGTAAGACCATCTGGATCACTGGTGCCTCATCGGGCATTGGCGCCGCTCTGGCATATGCACTGGCCGCACGAGGCGCCCGGCTGATCCTCTCCGCGCGCTCTGTCGACAAGTTGGAAGCGGTGCGTCAGGCCTGCAGCACGCCCGAAGAACATCTTTGTCTGGTCATGGATCTCGCCGACCAAGCCTCAATTGATGCTGCCTGGAACCGTCTGCAGGAGATGCAGCGCAATGTGGAAATTCTGATCAACAACGCCGGGATGACCCAACGTGCCCTGATTACGGAGACCCACATGGGGGTCTACCGGCTGCTGCAGGAGGTCAATTACCTAGCGGCGGTCGACCTGACCAAAAAGGTGCTGCCTGGAATGCTTGAACGGGACGCAGGTCAGATCGTCACGGTCAGCAGTCTGATGGGCAAGTTTGCCTCGCCACAACGTTCCGGCTACGCCGCCGCCAAGCATGCACTGCAGGGGTTCATGGACGCTCTGCGTGCCGAGGTGCATGACGCTGGGATCCGGGTGCTGGTTGCCTCCCCCGGTTTCGTCAATACCGATGTCTCGCGCAACGCCCTGCGCGGCGACGGAACCCTCCACAATAAAATGGACCCAGCCCAAGTGGCGGCAATCTCTGCCGAAAGCTGTGCCGGGCAGATTGTTTCTGCCATGATGAAAGGTCGTGATGAGGTTTTTCCTGGTGGAAAAGAGCGCATCGGTCTGCTGTTGCACCGGCTCTCGCCAGCTTTACTGCGGCGGGTGATGCGTAAGGTACGGGTGGACTGAAAGTCGGTTGCCTGCTTAATTATCGGAATCAGGGTATGCTTCTTACCGAGGAGGAATTATGCCCATCGTCGCATCGATACTCAAAATTGTATTGGTCATAATTATTATGTTCGCTGCCATGCTCTATTTCAGGCAGGACGGCATGATTTTCCTTGGTGCAAAGCTATCATCAAACAGCCTCAAGGAGTTCATTAAGCACTTTCCCCGCAGCGAAATTCGTATCACCGCCGCCGATGGGACCGAACTGCACGGTTGGTATCTCCAGGCAAATGGAGATGGGCCCACCCCCTTGCTTATCTACTTCGGCGGTAACGCTGAAAACATCGCCCACATGCTCTTAGAACAGAATCATTTCAAGGGCTATTCGTTGCTGTTGATGAGCTATCGCGGCTATGGACTCAGCGGCGGGAAACCTAGTCAGAAAGCACTCTGTGGCGACGCTCTATTTCTCTACGACCATTTTTCATCAAAGCCCGAGATCGATGCCAGTCGGATTCTGCTCATGGGTCGCAGCCTGGGGTCGGGGGTGGCCGTGCACCTGGCTTCTAATCGCATCGTTGAGCGAGTCATTCTTGTCTCCCCCTTCGACAGCATGATGGCTCTGGCCAAGGAGTTCTACCCCTGGGTTCCCGTCTCCCTGCTACTCAAACACCCTTTCGACTCTCTGTCGCTGGCCCCCTCCATTAAGGTTCCCCTGCTCACTATCATCGGCAGTCGCGACAGCATCATCGCGCCGCAGCGCAGCAAGGTGCTGGTACAAGCGTGGGGAGGCAAGACTCAATTGGTGGAGATTGAAGGAGTCGATCACAATGAACTGGGTAATCAGCGGCAGTTCTGGGATGTTATCGAGGATTTCATCGATGATTCAACGGGAACCTGATATTTGATAGTTACATGTCGCGCTGCTCTTGTCTGAGGGCGCTCGCCCTTAATCTTTGAACTTAAGAAAATAACCATGTTTCCCAGTACTTAGAAACTTATATAGATATTGTCTACGTCTTCCCTTGACAAAATAGTACGAACGTTCTATCTTTTTTGCATGACTAAGGGAGATGAAACAAAAAACACTATCCTCGATACGGCTCTCGATATGGCGAGTGAACTCGGCCTGGAAGGGGTGACCATCGGTATTCTGGCCAAGGCGACCAAAATGTCGAAGAGTGGATTATTTGCTCACTTTCAATCGAAAGAGAATCTGCAGGTTGAGATCCTGAAGCATGCTGAACGGGTTTTTGTCGAGAATGCTGTAATACCGTCACTGCGAGCGGAAGCAGGTATCGCGCGGATCAAAGCGTTGGTCGATAACTGGATTTATTGGACTTCCAGACACAACGGCGGGTGCGTTTTCGTTGCTGCCAGTACAGAATTCAGCGAGCGGGAGGGCATTGTTCGCACCGCTCTGCTACGGCAACAGCAGGCCTGGATCAGAACTCTGAGCAAAATGGCGCGTTCAGCGATCAGGGCCGGAGAGTTTCGTGAAGACGTCGATTGCGAGCAGTTTGCCTTTGAGCTCTACTCCCTGTTGCTGGGATTTCATCTCTATCATCATTTGCTGCACTC
>JASJGU010000171.1:0-3524 GCA_033791385.1 Desulfuromusa sp. | reverse complement strand
TTATCGACAATATCAATATGAGAGCCCTACCTTATTCATAAAGTCAATGCACAAGCCTTTTGCATAGGAGGTTCAATATGGGAGAAAAAGAACTGAAGAAAATTCTGGCAGGACTGGGGATTGCAACTCTGGTATCTGCTGCGGGGGTAACATTACCGCCGCAAGTTCATGCCGGAAGTGGCTGAGGGGCTAAAGACGACAGCGCGGTCAGCGCTGAACAAGAGAAAAAACCTTCAGGTAGTGGCTGAGGTGGAACAAAAGGTGCCGTGAGCACCGACGAAGAGAAAAAACCCGCAGGCAGTGGCTGAGGTGGAACAAAAGGTGCCGTGAGCACCGATGAAGAAAAAAAACCTGCAGGTAGTGGCTGAGGCGGAACAAAAGGTGCCGTGAGCACCGATGAAGAGAAAAAACCCGCAGGTAGTGGCTGAGGCGGTTCAAAATAATCAGTGCCGTCGGTACTGAATTAAACCGGTTCAACCCACATCTAAACGCTAAATACTGTTATAATCGGATTGATTTTGGGCTGTGGCTCTGTCAATCCGATTTTTTTTGGTGATTTATGTCGACTGAATTAAAACTGATTTTCCCAAGTTGTTTTAACAAGCTTTCTGAAGAGTTTACCCAAAAGCTTGAAAAATCCTCCCCAGATCCGGAAGAGTTCCCAGCCATTCTTCGAGCAACATCAAAATCTGAAAGAGCTGAATATCTGCCGGATTTAGCTGCCGTTGAACTTGCCCGGTTCAAGCTTATGTCATCACAGGTAACATTAACTGGCACAGTCACTTCCATTCAGGTCAATCCCAACCTGGAATTGGTTCAGGTAAAATGGCACCCGTTGCTGGAGATCATTGCGGGGGCTAATCTGAAACCTGAGACTTCCAACCAGTTTTTATTGATCTGGAGCCATCCAAACAGCGGAGAGATTAAGCACGCGGTAGCGACATCTGGCGACTTACTGGCATTAAAAATTATCACTGAAGGGCTGGACCCTCTGGATGTTGCAGCTAGTCACAATCAGCCGGTTGGCGTTGTCGATAAGGCTCTAGAAAGAGCCGTTACCCAAGGAATCTTATTGGCGCCAAAGTCGAAGCTACAGCGTCAGCAGAGCGGGTTTTCAATTGCGGCGGGGACACCAGAGACATTTCTCCAAGCCGAAGCTTTTACCCTGCAGTGGCATATCACCCATAGCTGTGATCTAAACTGCCGGCATTGCTATGATCGTAGCCTGCTATCTGCGGTAGGGCTAGAACAAGGACTTAAGATCCTAGACCAGATGCGCGACTTCTGTTTACGGCACTACGTATACGGTCAAGTCTCTTTTTCGGGGGGCAACCCTTTCTTACATCCCCACTTCTTCGAGCTGTATCGTGCCGCTGGAGAGCGCAATTTAAGCCCGGCCATCCTAGGAAACCCTGTCAGTGAGGACCAACTGGATGCACTCTTAAAAATAGAAAAACCAGTCTTTTATCAGGTCAGTCTTGAGGGTTTACAGGCACACAACGATTACATCCGCGGAAAAGGCAATTTTAAGTCGGTTTTCAACTTTTTGGATTTGTTAAAAAACAAACAAATCTATTCCATGGTGATGTTGACGTTAACTCAAGACAATATGGATCAGGTGTTACCATTAGCCGAGCTGTTACGTGATCGGGTAGACCTGTTCACTTATAACCGCTTGTCGATGGTTGGTGAAGGAGCCAATTTAGAATCACCCAGAGTTGCTGACTATCACACCTTTGTTCGCGATTATCTTAAGGCCTGCCGCAAAAATCCAATCATGGCCATGAAAGACAATCTGATTAATATTGAGTGTGAAAACCAGGCACAGAGTTTATTCGGTGGTTGCACCGGATTTGGGTGTGGTGCGGCGTTTAATTTTGTTTCCCTGCTACCCAATGGGCAGATAGACGCTTGCCGAAAATTCCCCTCACCGATTGGAGACATCAATCATCAAAGCTTAGAAGAAATTTATTATTCAAAACAAGCAAAAGCCTATCGCAAAGGGAGTGTTGCTTGTAATTCGTGTCATTTACGTCCCGTGTGTGGAGGGTGCTTGGCGGTCTCATATGGTTGCGGGCTTGATCCGCTAAACGAAAGAGATCCCGGCTGTTTTATTGAGAAGTTGGAACAAACATAGGGACGGGTAAAAAGCTTAGTCCCAAAAAGCAGGTAAGGGGAAGGTTAGACATGGTCTCCCTGGAATTCTCTATGAAGGGCTGAATGACTGATGCACCTGCTTGATTATGGTTTGGTAGCGACAAAGACAGCTCTGAGTGGTGCCGGGTGCCCTTCAATTGTTTTTAGCTGGTCCTGCGGGTCGAGGTAGTCAGCCAGCGACTCAAAGGTCATCCACTCGGTCCGACGTTGCTCTTTGGTACTGGTGCGGTCGGTATTGACGCAGGCAATATCGTTGAATCCGCAACGTTGCAACCAGAGAGTCATAGCAGCAATCGAGGGGAGGAACCAAACATTGCGCATTTTTGCGTAACGCCCTTCCGGCATGAAAATGGTCGCTTGATCCCCTTCGACAATCAGTGTTTCCAGAATTAATTCTCCACCGGAGCGCAAACAACCTTTCAACTCAAGCAGATGATCAAGCGGGGAACGGCGATGGTAAAGCACCCCCATGGAAAAGACGCTGTCAAAGCATTCCAGATTGGCCGGTATGTCTTCCAATCCCAAGGGCAGGACATGATGATGGTCATCCCCCAGATAGCGCTGTATGGCGAGAAATTGCAGCACAAAAACCATGAACGGATCGATGCCGAGGACGAAATCTGCCCCAGCGCCGCGCATGCGCCAACCGTGATAGCCGTTTCCGCAACCGATATCGAGAACTTTTCGCCCCACCAACGATTGAATGTGCGGTACTACACGATCCCACTTCCAGTCGGAGCGCCATTCGGTATCGATATCAACGCCGAATAGGTGGTAGGGCCCCTTACGCCATGGATGAAAGGCTTTGAGTTGGTCCGTTAATTCTGTCTGGCTTATATTTCCGAGATCTTCCGTCCGGCCAATTTCAACCTTATCTTTCAGTTCAATCTGTGACGGTCGTAAGTCCGGCAACGCCTGTAACGCACTTACCCATTCCGCTATCTCCCAGTGACTGACCCCATCGAATTTTGACGGTAGGACCTGGCGCAACTGTTGCGCCCATTGGTGCAGACCCAGCGCTTCAAGCTGCGGATAAAGAGACGGGTAAAAATTCACTTTATTGCGACCAGTGAAGAAAAGTTAAAGCATTGAAACCAGACATCCGCAAAATCAAAACCGGCGGTTTGCAGGCGTTGTTGATGGCAATCCAGAGTCTCCGGGATCATCACATTTTCCAGAGCCGTGCGTTTCTGGCTGACTTCCAGATCGCTGTAGCCATTGGCGCGTTTGAAGTCATGATGTATTTCTGTATGAAACTGCTGTTTGAGGGGTTCTTCAAAGGCCATTTTCTCCGACAATATCAGGATACCGCCCGGCATTAACCCCTGATAGATCCGCTTTATTAACGCCAACCGCTCGGCCAGGGG
>JASJGU010000170.1:0-3535 GCA_033791385.1 Desulfuromusa sp. | reverse complement strand
GGCAAAGGCATCCATACGGATCATTTTGGCCGGGGTCCGCGACAGCTGGATCAGGTAGCGCCGCATCACTTCGTGGGTTTTGGGTGAATCCCAGTCCAGATCGATCTGTTCATAGTCAAACGTGCACCAGACCTTCTCCTTGGAGCCATCGGCGCGCTGGATAATGGTATACGGCGGCCGGGGTTTACGGGTGTATACCTTGGCCAACTCCATTTCACTGATTTCACCGGTCGGGCTGAGTTTGTTGAAGCTCAGGAACATGTCGGCAAACTCGGAGTCCGGTCCCTTTTCGAAGTAGTCCTGAAAGTAGACGGATTGCATGGAAATATGGTTGACCATGAAATCGATGATCAGGTCGAATTCTCGTCCGATTAGGTCGATATCCCTCCAGGTGCCGAAGGCCGGGTCCACTTCATCATAGGTCAACGGGGCAAATCCGCGGTCCGCGGAAGAGGGGTAGAACGGCAGCAGGTGGACGCCGCCGACGGCCAGGCTGAGGTAACGGCGCAGCACGTAATGCAGCTCGACGAGGTCGCCCCCCAGGCTGTCCGGATAAACAATCAGCTGCACTTTGTTTTTAAGTGTCATCTTTTTTAATCTCCACGCGCCTCATCGATGAAGCGGTAATGGTGCATTCCTTCAATGATTCCACCAGCGCATTCACTGTCTGCGAAATAGACATTTCGACTACCCTTTAAATCCGCCAGTTCATGGCTGTAGTTGGCTACCACCACGGCGCGGGGTTCCCCGCGAAGCATCTCCTCATCGTTCCCTGAATCCCCACATACCAGGAAATTTTTCAATGGAATTTCCCATTTGTAGCTCAGATAACGAATGGCTTTTCCCTTGGACGCCCGGTAAGGCAGGATATCCAAGTAACGATCGTGGGAGTAGATCAGGTTGTATCGACACCGGTTTTGCGTCAGATGGTTGTGGATGGTGGACAGGCGGTCTTTGGCCGGGTCCATGTAATAGCTGATCTTGAAACGACGCTGGGTTTCCTCTTCCTGATATTCCAGAAAATCGAAATCTTTGAGCAGCTCAACAATTTTATCCCGATTCCATCGGTTGGCAATGTGTCTGGCCCATTCCGGGCTGGGCTTGCTGCTCTTACCATAAAAAAGGGCGCTGCCCACCGAGCAAATGATTACATCCGGATAGGGGATACCGTGTTTTTCAAGGATTGATCTGGCCGAATCGGCGGTCCTTCCGGTGGCCACACCGAATCCCATGTGAGCCCGGTTTCGATTCAACAGTTGCGCCAGCTTTTCAAGCTGCGCGTTGTCGGTGCCGATCAGCGTATTATCGATATCTGTGATCATGAAATGGTTGAGATTCATCAGCTGCCGGCCGATGGAATCTGACGGCTTGGCGATGGCGAGATTGGAGTGTTGATTGGCAGCGGTTAGCTTGCGGATAGCGCTGGTATATTCAAGGGTATGGCTTTGCCAGGTGTAGTGCTTGCGCACATTCATGATTCCGTTTTTCGAGTAGCGTTCCCACAAATCCTTATTGGCGATAATTTTTCGCAGTGCGGATGATACCTGCTTCATGTTGGCTACATCCACCAGGATACCGTTTTTGCAGTTGTGGATGATGTCATTGGGGCCACCGTCGTCGGTGACCACGATGGGCAGTCCGGTGGCGGACGCTTCCAGAAGGGTCAGGCCAAACGGCTCCGTCAGGGCCGGGTTAATGAACACTCCTCTTCGCTCAGCGGCAATCCTATACAGGGCGGGTACTTCATATTCAAAATAGTGTTTTTTAGGAATGGCCATCTTGCCGTAAAGGTCGTATTTGTCCATGGCCAGGAGCATTTCTGTGAGAACTTCGCGCTCGTTGTCCGCCATGGCATCAATATCCTTGCGTAAACCGGCGAAAACGGCCAGATTGGCCATACTTTGCAATTCGAGATCTTCACCATAGGCCTGCACCAGCCCGGAAATATTTTTACGCTTATCCGGGCGGCTCAGGGCCAAGATCAACGGTTTCTCTGGGCTCATGAAAAAACGGTTTAATTCCTTGAGCATGGAGGCCTGGGCATACCTGGTATTTTCGGACCGTTCCGCATCGTCGAGCATATCATGATAAAACGGATAAAACGTGTCGATGTCGATCCCAGGTGGGACAACTCGATACTCAGGGACATCTTTGTTGTGGTAAAGGCCGTACTGTTCCGCGATTTCATGCTGGGTACTGGTGATCACCAAGTTCGCTCGGGCCATGATGTGCTCTTCAGCATCGATACGATGGTCGATTTTGAATTTCTTGATGATTTCCGCCTCGCTCATCCCCTGTTCCAGGAGTCTGGCCATTTTGGAACGACCGAGGGAGTGGCCGGTATATACGAAAGGCAGTCCGAACATTTTGGCCAGTTGCATGGCCACATAACCGGCATCGGGATAATGACCGTGTACAATGTCCGGCATGGAATGGTTGCGCTTGATGAACTTGATCGTCTTGTCCACATACTCTTCGAGATGGGGCCAGAGCAGCTCTTTGCGCATATACTTGCGTCCCCCGCATTGAATGCGGACGATGCGAAACTTGTCGTTGATCACCTCGATGGGTTCGCTGTAATCTGAAGATACACGCTTGTCGACAATCAGGCGGGTGAACAGATCCACGCGACCGATATCCTTCCGGGTACTGAGGCTCGTCCCTAGTTCCATGACATACTTGACCTGTCCTCCGGTGTCCGCATCTCTTCCCATCTCCGGGTTTTTCGATCGAATCAGTCCGTGAAGGCTGAATAGCTGGACATATGGCCCCTTATCGGCCATTGGCATCTCCTTTCATATGCAGTTGAAAATCATCGTAAAAACTCTCGTTATCAGGCACGGCACCGGCAATACCGCATATTTGTGCAGCGAAACGGGATGCCTGACGGATGGTCTCTTCCCAGGGAAGCTTTCGCAAGCGGCCGGCAGCCAGAATTGCGGCATATCCGTCGCCGGCACCGACCGTATCGACAATAGGGGGGCCTGCCACGGCAGGACTGCTGATTTGGCCATCGCGGTTGTAAAACGTGCTGCCCCGGCTGCCTCGGGTGAGCGCTACGGCGCTGATCTTGAACGTTTCCATCAGCCAAGGCATGACGCCGCCTCTATCAGTCGGGCCATCAAATGCGCGTTGAATCTCTGCAAGCTCCTCTTCGTTGACTTTAAGCAGGTCCGCGTGATGAAGCGATTCGGCCACGGCGTTGCCGTTGACGTGGGGCGGTCGCATATTGATGTCGCAAAAGCGTGTGGCGCTGTTTGTGTTACGGGAAAGAAAACGCTGGACCTGACTGCGACTGGAATCGGTGCGCTGCAGCAGGCTGCCGAAATAAATCATGTCTGCACCACCTGTATCCAGTATGTCCGTGAGGTTGAGATTCAGATGGTCATAGGCCACATCGGTGCGGATATCAAAATGCGGGATTCCCCGCGCATCCAGATCCACGCGAACCGTTCCGGTGGGATGTCGGTAATCAATCTGGATGTCGGCTTCGTTAAAGCCATTTTTTTCCAACATGTCAATGATGCGCCTCCCG
>JASJGU010000169.1:0-2746 GCA_033791385.1 Desulfuromusa sp. | reverse complement strand
TTGTGTACCCGTGCAGTGTCTAGGTTGATGACCAAGCAACGCAGCGGACGGATTATCAATATTGCCTCGATTGTCGGTCAGATGGGTAATGCTGGGCAGGCAAATTATTGTGCAAGTAAGGCGGGTTTGATGGGATTGACCCGTTCCAATGCACGCGAATTGGCAAAACGTAATATTACCGTAAATGCGGTCGCACCTGGATTTATTTCCACCGCTATGACCGATGCTCTTCCAGAGGACAAGCGGCAGGAATTGGCTGCTCAGATCCCGCTGGCAAGACTTGGTTCTGTGGATGATATTGCCTCTGCGGTTCTTTTTCTGGCGTCCGATCAGGCTGGTTATATAACCGGGCAGGTTATCGGCGTCAATGGCGGAATGTACATGTAAATACCGGGCTTATTTTTATAGCCTACATAACTTAAAAAGGAGGAACGTAAATGGCTTCTATTGAGGAAAGAGTAAAACAGATTGTTGCTGAGCAACTAGGTGTAGATGAGGATCAAGTTACTGACAATGCAGCATTTATGGATGACTTAGGTGCTGATTCACTGGATACGGTTGAGCTGGTCATGGCTCTGGAAGAAGAATTTGACGTAGAGATCTCTGACGAAGATGCAGAGAAAATCCAGACCGTCAAAAACGCTGTTGACTATATCAGCAAAGCTTCCTGATTCAATAAAGATGGTGTCGGTTCATTTGTCCGACACCATCTTTATATCTACTGTCGTTCAATTGTAAATATCCGTCATTTAATCAAAGAGAGATTTTTTATGCGTAGAGTCGTAGTTACCGGACTTGGTGTCGTATCTCCCTTGGGAACTGGAACAGAAAAAAACTGGGCTGCAATTACCAGTGGTAAGAGTGGGATTGGTACAATATCCCGATTTGATGCCTCTGAGCTTCCGACGCAAATCGCCGGAGAAGTCAAAGATTTTAATCCAGAAGATTTTATTGATAAAAAAGAGATTAAAAAAATGGATCTCTTTATTCAATATGGTCTTGCTGCTGCGGAAATGGCTTTGCAGGATTCTGGACTTGAGATCAATGATGAAAACGCTGAGCGTGTTGGAGTGTTGGTTGGGTCGGGTTTGGGAGGATTGCCAGCAATTGAAAAGTATCATCAGCTGATGCTTGAACGTGGCTATAAAAAAATCAGCCCATTTTTTATCCCTATGTTGATTATTAATTTGGCTCCTGGCCATATTTCGATAAAGTTTGGCGCCAAAGGTCCAAATCTATCATCTGTATCTGCTTGTGCAACTGGAACCCATTCTATTGGTGATGCCTATCACATGATCGCTCGTGGTGATGCGGATGCTATGTTTGCCGGTGGTACCGAGTCAACGATTACTCCACTTGCGATTGGTGGTTTCAATGTCATGAAAGCTCTCTCTACCCGCAATGATGATCCGCTGACGGCGAGTCGCCCCTTCGAAAAAAACCGCGATGGTTTTATTATGGCAGAAGGTGCCGGGATACTGATTCTTGAGGACTACGAAAGTGCCAAAAAGCGTGGTGCGGATATCTACTGTGAAGTTGCCGGTTATGGCCTCAGTAGTGATGCTTTTCACTTAACCCAGCCAGCTCCTGGTGGGGAAGGGGCTGCGCGCTGTATTAAGATGGCGTTGAATAGTGCCGGGCTGAACCCGGAACAGGTCGATTATATCAATGCTCACGGAACATCTACCCATTTCAATGATCTTTACGAGACAATGGCCATTAAAACCGTTCTTGGAGAGCATGCGCGGAAGGTTTTAGTGAGTTCTACTAAAAGTATGACAGGTCATGGATTGGGTGCTGCTGGAGGCATAGAAGCGGCCTATTCTGCTTTGGCGCTCAAGCACGGTATTGTTCCGCCGACGATTAACTACGTAGAACCCGATCCTGAATGTGATCTCGATTATGTCCCGAATGAAGCGCGTCAGGTCGATTGTAAAGTTGTTCTTTCGAATTCTTTCGGTTTTGGTGGGACAAATGCAACCCTCGCTCTTCGTAAAATCTGAGGTTTTTCATGTTGGTTATTGGTAGTGATCATGGTGGCTATGAGCTGAAACTGGCTATTCTAGAATTGTTGCGGAAAAGATCAGTTGAGTATACTGATTTTGGCACTGATGGAACTGATTCTGTCGATTACCCAGATTTTGCTGCAAAGGTTGCAGCCGCTGTTTCCTCGGGTGATGCCGAGTCCGGAATTTTGATTTGTGGCACTGGCATCGGAATGTCGATCTCTGCCAATAAGTTTTCCGACGTCAGGGCTGCTTTGGTGCATGATGAATTTACAGCGAAGATGGCTCGAGAGCACAATAATGCGAATATTCTGGTGATGGGGGGGAGGGTGCTAACCCCTGATCAGGGTAAAAGATTAGTTGAAATCTGGCTCGATACGGAATTTTCAGGTGGCCGCCACCAGAATCGATTGGATAAAATTACTGCTATTGAGCAACAAGTTATTGAGCATTAAACTAAACGGGGCAAATCATCGGCCCCGTTTTTTATTTTCAATTGTTTGATCCAGCCCAGGAGGACATTAATGGTTATGCAGAATCTTACAACCTTTGACCCTGAAATTACTCAGATCATCACCAAGGAAACGGAGCGGCAGGAATATAATCTGGAATTTATTGCGTCCGAAAACTTTGTCAGTGAAGCTGTTCTCGAAGCACAAGGTTCTGTCCTGACGAACAAGTATGCCGAAGGTTATCCGACAAAAAGATATTATGGTGGCTGTGAATTTGTCGATGTCGCC
>JASJGU010000168.1:0-4742 GCA_033791385.1 Desulfuromusa sp. | reverse complement strand
TGCCAGAGTTGGACAAGCTTCGGTACAGAGCCCACAAAAGATACAACGGGTAAAGTTGACCCGGAACCAGGCCGCATAGCGCCGACCATCTTCTGCTTCCGTTGCCTGCATGGAGATACAATCGACCGGGCAGGCCGCGCTGCAGAGATGACAGGCGACACAACGCTCATTCCCGTCTGGATCACGGGTCAGAATCAAACGGGCCCGATAACGCGGCGACAGTTGTGGTTTCTGCTCCGGATACTGAACCGTGACCGGCTTGCGCACCATGTTACGCAAGGTAATCCAGAACGGCTGTACCGTTCCCCGTATATCTCGCCAGATATGCATCGTTTAACCCATTCCCAACAATATCGCACCAGTGACCAGAACATTGAGCAAGGAGATCGGCAGGAGCACCTTCCAGCCAAAATGCATCAATTGATCATAGCGCAAACGCGGCATGCTGCCGCGCACCCAGATAAAGAAACCGCAGATTGCTAACACCTTGACCGAAAACCAGACCACCCCAGGCAACCAGGGGCCATGCCATCCACCGAGAAAAAAGACTGTCACCATGGCACCGAGGATGATCAGATTGATATATTCACCGACAAAAAACAGACCGAAACGCATCCCTGAGTATTCAGTATGGAATCCGGCAACCAGCTCATTTTCTGCCTCCGGCAGATCAAAGGGGATTCGTTTGCTTTCCGCCAGGATACTGATCAGGAAAATCATAAAAGCCACGGGATTGAGCAAAATATAGGGAACCTTCTCCTGCGCCATGACGATGTCGGTCAAGGAGAAAGAACGAGACATCATCACGACCGGCACAATTGCCAGCCCCATTGACAGCTCGTAGCTGATCAGCTGTGACAGACCGCGAATACTGCCAAGCAGAGCATATTTTGAATTAGATGCCCAACCGCCGAGGGCAATGCCGTAGACCGCCAAAGATGAAAATCCGAGAAAGTACAGGACTCCGACATTCAGATCGATGACGACCAGTGGAACCGTTTTGCCGAACAACTCAAGCGGCGGACCAAAGGGAATCACCGCAAAAGTCAACAGTGCCGTCACTGCTGAAATCCCTGGAGCAATCAGAAACAACCACTTGTCTGCCCTTGCTGGAAGAAAATCTTCCTTGGTCAATAATTTGATCAGATCGGCCAGCGGTTGCATCAGACCAAACAGGCCAACCCGATTCGGCCCGTAGCGAAGCTGCATCCGTGCCAGCAACTTCCGTTCAGCCAGCACCAAGTAGGCTGCCAGAGTCAGAATAACGCCGAAGATCACGCCAAGCTTGGCAAGAATCAGAACCAAGGTGAGCAAAGGATCACTCATGGCTCACCTCACGACTGACTTCACAGTAGCGGATACCGGCACCGGGAACTAAAGCCGCCAACGCACCACTGTTTTCAACCAGAGCACAACCTGCCGCAAGCTGCGGATGGCAGGTCATTGGCAGGCTAAAACTACCCGCTTCAGTATCGAGAACAACCTTGTCACCTTCCTGTAGTCCCCGCTCCTCGGCGTCCTGGGAGTTCATCATCACCCAAGCAGAGGGAAATCGCGGTTCCAATTTAGCAGAGTAGCGACTGAGAAGATCGCTGCCATAACGAGCAGGCGAGACGATCAAATGCAAGGCTCCTACCGGTTGTTCAGGCAAAACAACATTGGCGGCATTCCGCACAGCAGCATCCGCCACCCTGACACCTGTATCTGTGGGAGTCAGTTTTGTCAAGCCTGCCAGACGGGGAAAATCCGCTACCATTTGCTGATGAAATTCAACAGGGCTGGAATCATCATTCAAGAAAATCTGCACTAAACGACTGGCTGACAACGGATCACTTCCTGGGCTCACGGTCGAAAATTCACGCGGGGGATGACCGCCAGTTTCTGTAACACTGATTGGCAGCCCTGGTTCCAACACACCAGCATAGCTGCGCAAACAGCCTTCGTTATTAATAAAAGTTCCGTCCGACTCCAGAGGAGTCCGGGTGGGGATAAAAAGATTTGCATGCATGCTCAAAGGAGTCGGCAGGTAATCAAGCACCACCAGCTTTTCCAGTTTCGTCAGTAGCACAGAAAACCGGTCACTTTCAGGCGCTTCGAGAAGTGGATCGGATTCCAGACACACCAGCATTTTAACCCGCCCGGTTTCAAGGCGAGTTAACAGATCTTCCTGCTCCGGCAGGCTCAACAGCGCCACACCAAAGCTGTTGGGATTACTGAGCAGAGGGTAGATCGGGCAGGGACGCTGATCATTTGACAGCTCAACCGACATTGTTTTCAATCGTTGCAGCCCCTCAACACCAAGCAGGTCTGCTCCCCCGACCAGAATGGGCCTCTCCGCCTGCTGCAACAACTCACGTACATGTTGACCATCGCTGCCACCGGCAGCGAGAAAATCAAGTAACGCCAGCGGACTCAGTGCTTGATGGTCAAATTCACAGGGGAGTTCAACCGGGCGTGGATCGTACACCATCACCTGTCCGCCGCTTCGGACCACTTGGCGCAGGGCAACAGCCAACATCGGCGCTTCAGCCAAAGGATCAGCCCCAGCCACCAGCACCAGATCGCTGCCACGTACCTGCTCAAGGGTCGCCAGTCGATCGGAAAGATCGAAAGCAACCACTTGGGCTGATTGATGACGCGGCCCATGAGCCGAAAGTACAGGTCGCTGACAGCCTATTTTTTTCGCCCATCGTTGCAGTAGCCAGTTAGCTTCAAGCGATGCCCGCTCCGAACCCAGTAACAACACCGCTTCTGAACCATATTGTTCAATCAGCCCACGCGCGTCAGCATCAAGTTGATGCAACGCCTCTGCCATCCCGATTATCTGCTCATCGTTGCGGGCCTGACGCGGTCGTTCGGAGTGGTTGACGTAGCCGCTCCCAAAACGGCCCCGATCGCAGATAAAGAATCCGTTGACCCGTTGATTTTCACCACTTCGCACCCGCTGTAATTCACGAAAACGGCCACCGGGAACAGTCGCACAGCCGAGCGAACAATGTGGACAGACAGATGGAGCTTCCTGCAGGTCCCAGTAGCGGGACTTAAAACGGTAGGTTTTATCGGTAAGAACCCCGGTCGGGCAAACATCGACAATATTCCCGGAAAAATCACTCTCCAGCATTCCATCCTTGAAACGGCCGAAGAAAACCCGGTTTCGCGAACCCATCACCCCGAAATCACGCCCGCCACAATAATCCTGATAAGTCCGCACGCAACGATAACACTGAATGCAGCGGTTCATTTCCTGGGCGACAAATGGTCCGAGGTCCTGATTATTATAGGTTCGCTTTGGGCCAGCGTAGCGACGTATTCCATGCCCACTGGCGATGGTCATTTCCTGTAACTGACACTCGCCACCTTCATCACAAACCGGGCAATCATGAGGGTGGTTCAACATCAACCATTCGCCAACCCGATCCCGGAATGTCGTTGACTGATCATCATCGGTTGTCACCACCATTCCGTCTTCCGCCGGGATCAGGCATGACATTTTCAAACCTTTACTACTGCCTTCTTGAACGGTCACTGCGCACATTCGACAAGCTCCAACAGCTCCAAGCGCCTTATGATAACAGAAATGGGGAACCTGAATCCCCAGCTCCTCAGCCGCCTCAAGAACCGTCTTACCTTCCAGAACAGTAATTTTTTGATTGTCGATTGTCAGTGTCGGCATAAAACCATCTATTTCCTAAAAGGACAGCAACCCTTTTCAATATGATCAACGATCTCTTGTTCAAAATGGGTCAATAATCCGGCAACTGGCCCCATGGCACCTTCTGCCAGAGCACAGAAGCTCTTCCCGGAAATATTCTTCAGTTGATCCTTCAGCATCTCCAGGTGTTCCGGTGTTCCCTTGCCGGACTCAATGGTGTCCAACAACCAGCGCACCATGGTCAAACCATCCCGGCACGGGGTGCACCAACCACAACTTTCGCGAGCAAAAAACTGAATCAGATTCAAGGTTACAGCAACCATACAGGTTCGATCATCAAACACCGTCACTCCGGCAGTACCGAAGCGGCTTCCAACCGCCGCCAAACTATCGAAGTCGAGAGCGACATCCATGTGCTCAGCAGTCAAATACGGAGTTGAAGCCCCCCCAGGGAGACAGGCTTTGAATGTGTGATTGTGCAAAACTCCCTTGCCATAATTTTCAACCACTTCTCGTAACGGAATCCCCACCGGCAATTCAAAGCATTCGGTACAATTCAGGTGCCCTGATAAGCCAAACAGCTTGGTTCCCGAACCATCGGGGGTCAAAGCCAGGTCACGAAACCACTCAGCTCCACCGTTGATGATATGCGGGATATTGGCAATCGTTTCAACATTATTAACTGTCGTTGGGCGTCCGAACAGTCCGCGGGTCGCCGGAAAAGGTGGTTTTAAACGCGGATTGGGCCGTTTCCCTTCCAATCCGTTCAACAGTGCAGTTTCTTCACCTAAAATATAGCGCCCAGCGCTGCCATGGACGTGCAGTTCAAAATCGAACCCGCTGCCATGGATATTCTTTCCAAGATACCCTGCTTCGGTCGCTTCAACAACCGCCCTGCGCAGATGTTCCGCCTGCTTTTCATAGGCATAACGAATGAAAATATAGCCGACATCCGTTTGCAGGGCAAAAGCAGATACGATCATCCCCTCGACCAGCTGATGCGGATCGGCCATCAGCAATTCGCCATCCTTATAGGTTCCTGGTTCCATCTCGTCACAATTGCAAACCAGATACTTCGGACCCGGCGCAT
>JASJGU010000167.1:0-3165 GCA_033791385.1 Desulfuromusa sp. | reverse complement strand
ATATGCGCAAACCGGGGCACAGAAACAATATCGCTCTGCATGACCATCGCTATCCCGGCGTCAGTGCCGGGGAGATGCAGGGAACCATCGACCGTTTCGGCAGCCTTCTCAACCGCTTTCAGGATATAAATGTCAAACGCCACTCAAAACATCTTTACTGGATTTATAAGTAGGAAGTTTTTATTTTCCGGCAGCATTGTCTGCCAATGTCCCCTGGGAAAGGCGGTTTTTCCGTCGGCATTAACGGCGGCCGCTCTAACCCCCTCTTTCTTGTGGAGAAAATTATGTACAATGTAAAAATCCTTGGTGCAGGTTCTATCGGCAATCATCTGTCCAATGCCTCGCGACGACTCGGATGGCAAGTCACCTTATGTGACGTGGACCCTGCAGCCCTGGAACGGACCAAAAATGATATTTACCCTGCACGTTACGGGCAATGGGACGAAACCATTCACCTTTGTTCGGTTGCTGAAGCCCCCAAGGGTGGATTCGACCTGATCTTTATTGGGACCTGTTCCGATACCCACATGGATCTTGCCATTCAGGCCATTGCCGAAAAACCCAAAGCTTTACTTATTGAAAAACCGCTCTGTACCCCGAAACTTGAAAGAACCGACGAACTGAAAAGACTGGCAGAAGAAAGCGGCGTCACGGTTTTCGTCGGCTACAACCATATCGTTAGCCCTGCCACTGAAAAAACCGTTGAAATAGCCCCATCCCTCGGTGCAATAGAAACGCTTGACGTTGAGTTCCGCGAATACTGGGGCGGTATCTTTAAAGCCCACCCATGGCTCGCAGGCCCTCAAGACTCCTACCTGGGCTTTTGGCAGCGCGGCGGCGGCGCCGGTGGTGAGCACTCTCATGCCATCAACCTGTGGCAGCATCTCGCTCGCAGTCTTGGCGCGGGCCGGGTCACTGAAGTAACGGCCAGCCTGGATTTTGTCCATACAGATGAACTCTATTACGACAAACTTTGTATGCTGCATCTGCGCACTGAGAACGGTCTTGTCGGCCGGGTGGTTCAGGATGTCATCACCCAGCCGCCCCGCAAATGGGGCCGGGTTCAGGGCAAGGACGGCTACGTCGAAATCGAAATCGGAAGCACTGATTATGTCCGCTGGGCACAGGGCGGCGAAAAACAGGAATGTAAGTTCGAGAAAACCCGCCCCGATGACTTCATTGTTGAGCTCAAGCATCTCGACGCGGTGCTTAAAGGTGAGCGAAAAGAGAGTGGTATTGCTTTGGAGTGCGGACTGGAAACCATTCTGGTCGTTGCCGCAGCCCATCTCTCCAATGAGCAGGGACGCCGGATCCAAATCGACTATTCAAAAGGATACTCACATAAGGCCTTTAAGGCTGTTTAATAGCAAAAAAGGGGGAAGACGTGGATCAGGAAATGGATTTTAACGATCTGATCATTTTAGATCTGGCAAACAACCATTCGGGCGATGTCGAGCATGGGCTCAATATCATACGTTCCTTCGCCGAGGTCGTGCGCAGTCACAAGGTGCGGGCAGCTCTTAAATTCCAGTTCCGCCAACTCGATACCTTTATCCACCCGGCACATCAGCAGGGCAGCGATCATAAACAGGTCCAGAGATTCCTGTCGACCAAGTTGCCGGGTAATCAGTTCCAGACCCTGCTGGACGAAGTCCGCAAACAAGGGCTGGTCTCCATGTGCACCCCTTTCGATGAGGAATCGGTGGACGTTATCAGTGACATGGATTTCGACATCATCAAGGTCGCCAGTTGCTCCGGCAGGGACTGGCCACTGCTCGAAAAGGTGGCGGACGCAGGCAAACCGGTTATCTTCTCCACAGGCGGTCTTTCCCTGCAGGATATCGACAACCTGGTCAGCTTTTTCAAGCACCGGGGTGTGCACTTTGCGATTATGCACTGCGTCGCTATCTACCCCACTCCCGATGACAAGATGAACCTGAACCAGATCGGGGTACTAAGAGGAAGATACCCAGGCGTACATATCGGTTGGTCTACCCACGAAGACCCCGCCGACACAACCATCGTACAAATGGCGGTCGCTCTGGGCGCCACTCTGTACGAACGGCATGTCGGCATTCCTACTGAGAAATCGCCGTTGAACGCCTACTCCTCTTCACCGCAACAGGCTTCCGCCTGGATTGCCGCGAAATGCCGCGCGAGAATACTTTGTGGCGCCAAGGAACGTCCGTCCGCATCCGAAGCGGAGGTAAGCGCCATTGAGGGCTTGAAGCGCGGTGTTTACGCCAAAACCAAAATCCGCAAAGGCACGATTATCGATCCCGCCCAGGTCTATTTTGCGATCCCCTATCTCGAGGGCCAACTCGATAGCGGAAAATTCAAGCCCGGCACCCTTTCCGCCAACGACGTTGCGGCTGATGCTCCAATCTTTGAAGCACAGGTCACACTCCCCCAAGCCAAAGATGAACTGATCCTCAAGCATGCTGTACACGAGGTTAAAGCGATGCTCAACGAGGCGAAAATCCACCTTGGGCCCGAGTTCAAAGTCGAGTATTCGCACCACTATGGGATCAGGAACTTTCGGGAGACGGGCGCGGTACTGATTGAATGCGTCAACCGTGATTACTGCAAAAAGCTCGTCGTACAACTCCCTGGTCAGAAGCATCCTTCCCACTACCATGACAAAAAGGAGGAGACATTCCAGGTCCTTCACGGTGTCCTGCACTGCACAGTGGATGGCATCCAACGGGTTCTGGAGCCTGGAGAAAGCGTCGTGGTCCTGCCGGGCGTCTGGCATTCCTTCGGGACCGACGTTGGGGTGATTTTCGAAGAGATATCGACAAAAGATCACAATGGTGACTCCTACTACGAGGACAAGAATATCAACAAGCTTTCCAGGGAAGAACGTAAGACGGTCGTCGATCACTGGGGACGTTTCCAGCTCAAACCACAGGCCAGAACGGCTTCGCCGCAGGCTACCGATTAACTGCCACGCTATGATCTGCTGTGTCGTATTCGATTTCGATGGAACCCTGGTCAATTCCAACGATATCAAAAGAGAGACCTTTTTTGATGTTGCCAGATCTTGGGATCCCAAGGGGGAGATTGTCGCTGAAGTTCTTAAGGATTGGCCGACTGCCGACCGTTATAACAAACTTGAGAAAATTGCCGAAGGGCTTATCGCCAGGAAGCTGCTTCCGGAAAATG
>JASJGU010000166.1:0-13584 GCA_033791385.1 Desulfuromusa sp. | reverse complement strand
GGGCTACGTAGGGATTTCCAATCTTCCCTATAACACAGAAGGTTGGCGGTTGAACACACTCTACTGGGACCAAAAATTTCAAGGCGGCAAGTATGAAATAGTCACCGGTTTTCTCGATGTTAGCGATTACGTCGATGTCTATCCTCTTGTCAGTCCCTGGACAGATTTCTTCAATTATGCCCTCAGCATCGGTGTCGGTGCTCTCGACCTGCCCAATGACGGTGCTCTCGGCCTCGCAGGAGGCACCTGGCTGACAGACTCCGTCTACGCCATGGCCGGACTCGTTGACCAGAATGCTGATGCCACCGACCCCATTCATGGTTTTGACACATTTGTTCATGACCGGGAGTACTTCACGCACTTCGAGATTGGCTGGACCGGTGCCTCCCAGGAAGCCTGGTACCTCAACAATGTCCACCTGACTTTATGGCATGCGGACGAAAGAGATGAGATGGGTGTAGATGATGGTTGGGGGGGCGTTTTGTCTTTCAATCATGCTATTGGTGACACATGGCTGGCGTTCGTCCGGACCGGGGGGGCGGAGGACGGCGGCAGTCTGCTGGAACGGTCGGTCAGCGTCGGGGGAGGCTATACACCAGGCGGACTCGATGCTCTGGGAACGGGAAGCCAGCTCGGATTCGGTGCCAACTGGGGCAGGCCGAACGACGCTCTGCTTGGCACTGACCTGGACGATCAGTACGCGCTCGAAGCCTACTATCGTCTGCTGGTAAGCAGGGAGCTTTCCATCACGCCAAGCGTTCAGTTACTCATCGATCCTGCTCTCAACCCTGACGAGGACTCACTTTGGGTCTATGGACTGCGTGCAAGGTTAGCTTTTTAGGCAGAGCTGCAAATGCCACATGAGGTCAGAGCGAAATTGAACCAGTAAATAATTCGATTAGGTTAACTAATGATATGAGAAACAGAGCTGCAAAAGACCCGGCTGACATGTCTATTTACCCCATTGCAAACTCTCTGGAGCTACCTCTGTTTATAAGAAATCTTGTCTTTGTTTTGGCGCTGTTCTTAGCGCTCATCTGTTGGTCGGCTGATCTGCAGGCTGCAGACAAAGGAGTGGAAAGCCAAAAAGCTGGCGTTTTGCAGGGGGCAGAGTCATACGAACCTGACCTGTCCAAGATCATCCCCATGGCTGCAGACTTGTCCGTTCGGCTTGTGTCTCTCGAGAGCCAGATGGAGGATGATCTTGATTCTGAGCCCATCACCAAAGAGTTCTCTGCTATTGAGACAAGGTCTCTGGCTGCTATAAAACAGCTGCAACTGCTTAAAGATGAACAAGAAAGTAATTATCTAAGATATCTTGAGCTTAATCAGTTGCTTGCCAATGAAAAAGAGCTGCTCGACAAAATCGGTAAACCTGTTGCCGAGGCCATCGTACGACTTGATCGCTGGGGCAGGGAGTGGCTGGTTGAAAGTCAGCGCTGGCAAGCATGGCAAGCATCCCTGCTCAGAGAGCGGTCGCCTTATCAGCTTCGCACGGCATTTAAAACGGCTGCTACAACGATAGAAAAAGCCCAAACAGTTGTATTGCAACACATCGAGCCCCTTATGGTCATACAAGCCAGAGGTGCGGCAATCTTATCGAAGATCAGCGTCTTCAATGTTGAGGTGGATAAACTGATTGCCGGTACTCGTCAGGATTCGCTGTATGGAAAATCCCCGCCGATGTATTCGCCCCTCTATTTGTCACAATTCAAAACTGAAATGTGGGGCTCTGTATGGGGTGGCCTGAAACTTCTGGCCATGCCGGACAGTCGCTTTTTTGCCCGGCATGGTTTCGCTATTGGTCTACTGCTTTTGCTGTTTACTATCCTCTCAGTTGTTATTAACCGTAACCGTCAGCTACTGCGGGAGTCGGCACTCTGGAGTGATCTGGCTAAACGGCCCTGCTCCACAGTATTATTCATCTGCACCTTGATTATTGCTTTCCAACTGGAGCTCTGGGAGGCTCCAGCAACGATGATTCTGATCAACACGGTAGTCGGCGGTGTCGCCTGTGCACGTTTGTTGGGCTCTGTGCTTGTTCAACCATGGCGAAAAAAAGCGGTCTATGGCATCATGGCCGCCTATATTGTCACTCTGATCTTTATTGCAACAGGCCTGCCTTCCCCTCTTTATAGACTCTATGTCTTCACTGTCTCGATAATTGCCCTGAGTGTCTGCATGAAATGGCTTAAAGAAAGCGTCAAGCAGAACGAAGCCGTATGTTACCACTGGTTGATTCGAACCGTCGCTTTACTCTATGTCATCATTCTGATCGCGGAGTTTTTTGGTAAGGCAGGTGCTGCAGCCTATCTGTTCAAGTCCTCGCTGATGACGATGGCGACCATTGTTCCCATCATGTTGTTTGTTCACCTGATCCGCGGGGGGGTGCATTGGATCTACTATTCGTCACCCGTTTGGCAGATCAAATTAATGCGCAATGATGCGGAAAAATACGTCCGTAAAACTGGTTTTATGCTTGTTGCAGCGATCCTGCTGTTTGTTCTATTGCCAGCTGTTTTTATGGCATGGAATCTGTTTGACAGCATTCCCAAAGCGATAACCGGTCTTCTGACACCAGGTTTCTACATTGGCGAGCTGCGAATCAGTGTCGGGTTGGTCATTGCGGCCAGTGTGACCCTGTACGGCTCGTTCTTTGCCTCACAGGTTCTTCCCAAGGTGCTTTTGGATGAGGCTGTTACCGGCGGGCATATGGAAAGAGGTGTGCGGCTTTCCGTGGGACGTCTATTGCAATATCTGATTATATCTATCGGGGTTCTGGTGGCGTTTTCTATGCTTGGTCTCGATCTGACCAAGCTTACCATTGTCCTGAGTGCCTTCGGTGTTGGTATCGGTTTTGGGTTGCAGAGTATTGTCAATAATTTTGTTTCCGGGCTCATCCTCCTCTTTGAAAGGCCACTCCGTGAGGGCGATACCATAAACATCGGCACCAACATGGCACAGATAAAAAAGATCGGTTTGCGGGCCACGATCGTCCAGACTTTTGACAATGCAGATGTGATTATCCCGAATGCGGACCTCATCAGCAACCAGGTGACCAATTGGACCCTTAATAATCGCAATGTGAGAGTTTCGCTCCCCGTCGGTGTCGCCTATGGAAGCGACGTCCCCCTGGTGGGTGAAACCCTTCTGGCGTGCGCAAAAGAGCATGATGCCGTCGCCAAATCACCGGCGCCCCATGTGTTGTTTATGGGTTTGGGTGATAGTTCTCTTGATTTTGAGCTGAGGGTCTGGATTCCCGATGCAGATGATCGGATTCTGGTGAGAAGTGAGCTTTACCATAAGATTATTCAAAAATTCAGTGATGAAAAGATTGTCATTCCATTCCCGCAACGGGATCTGCATCTGTTCACCAATGAGCCAATCAGCGAAAAAGTTTTGCCGAAGACTCGGGAGGAGCTAGAGCCTGGGCAGGTGCAGACATGATACAGGGGGTCGTAGAGATGCAAATATTCATTCATCTCCTAAATAATCCATGATCCAGCCGACAACCGACCGGGAGAATAGGTCAATAACTAGCGCAAGGTAAAGCCAGCCTTCAGTGGTCCAGATATAGGTGATGTTGCCAGCGTAAAACTGATTGGGTTCAGCTGGTGAGAAATCCCGCTGCAATAAGTTCGGCGTAATGGGTAAATCATATTTCGAGTTCGTGGTCGCCTTAAAGCGTCGCTTCATTTTTGCATCGCCGACCATTTGCAGACGCTGATTTTCACGTCTGAGGCGGCTGATTTCTTAAGCTTAAGAGGTCTGCATTCCTTTGCCGGGAAAGCCTCAGCGGGATTCTCGCCGTACTGGTGAATCCATTTATAAAGCGTGTTGGGGTGGATTTCCAGATCTCTTACAACGTCAACAGATTAAAAACTGTAACCCACTTTATAGTTTTTAATTGCTAGTCTGGATTGTAAATTTACCTCCCATCGCTTGCGGTGCGACAGTTTACTCAGCGGTGAAACTTATATCACCATAACTGGCTCGCACTGAACCCATTGAATTGTCACTATCGGTCATAATGGCAATCGCCTGAATTTTTTTGATCTCTTCACCAAAGATTTGTTTTAAATCTTCGTAAACGTTTCGTTTCTCATGGTACCAGGTATTTGTCTTGTCCTCTGGGGAGCGAACCGCCATGAGAATTGCGTTATTTTTGGCAAATGCGCTGGGCCAGATTGCCCCCGTCTTTTCCGCGGAAGACCAGATATAATTGATCGCTTTGGTTTTCCAGAACGCTAGTCCCCCTTTAACGATAATGTAGATACGTGCTGCGTAGTCATCACCATTTTTGGTTCTTTCTGCCAAAGGTGGATGCCCTTTTTGAACTTTCCATTGCCAATTGAGATATGGATGGGTTGTCAGGTCGACGGTCACCTCTTTGAATAGCCCGGAGGCAGCTGCTATTGCTTCTGCGTGGAGCACGGTCTGACCATCCTCTTTTATCAGCTGGTAGCTGGTTTGATTGACGAACTTCTTTTCGACCCAGCCATCAAGACTGTTTTCGGAAAAACGCCCTATCTGGATCGGGGCAATGGGATTTTTTTGTTCTGCATCCGCAGGGCGTGGCAAAAAGAACAGGGAGAATATCAATAATAATAATGTACCCGAGAGTGTCATTCTATTTTTATCCACAATGGTATTCATAGCTGTCGTCCTTTTTCAATAATATCGCAAAAGCGGGGATCGTCGGTGAGTGTACTCAAGTCCTCTGGTCGATCAATATCACTTAACATGGGAAGTTCCGCGACTCGGAGACCAAGATGGCTGGCTATCTCCCGGGTCTGTCCATAGACATGCTCGGTTCCCCAGTCAATATTGGCAAACAGCTCTGGATATAAGGATTTCATTCCGATGAGGTAATAGCCACCATCGGCGGCCGGGCCAAGAACAATATCGTGATTGCTGAGGCTTTCATGGGCTTGTTGGAGAATTTCAGAAGATAGGTCGGGGACGTCGGTACCAATACCGATGGCGGCTATGGTGCCATGTTCAAGAGTTACTTTAAAGGCATTCTGCATCCGTTGCCCCAGATTGCCTGCAGTTTGAGCTTTATATTGTAGATCAAGGCCGAGCCAAGTACGAAAATCTCCTAACAGCGCCCCGGTGTAGTGCACTGTGACCTTGTCGCTACTTTCGGGACTCGACACATAGGTGGATCGGGCAATGCTTGTAATATACTCGGTCATGCGCCGATGAAGTTGCGCAGCACCTTCTGACCCCAAAGCCGGGATGAGCCTGGTCTTGGCTTCCCCGGGAATAGGATATTTGCTAAAAATCAACAGCTTGGAATCTAAGTGCATGCAATAGCCGTCGTCGTGTTCACCGATTTTATCAGAGCCATAAACTTTCTACCAAAGAACTCACTTCAAACGATATGCGCAAGCCGCCTACCGATCAGCATTTCTTATTAGCAGCAGAACTTCAGCTACTTTCGCCTTCCGCTCTGTTCTGGCCTCGTAATGCCAACCTGGCAGCCGAGACCAATTGAAGCAAAAAAGGCACCAAGCTAAGATAAGCTAAGTGCCTGATTTTTATGGTGGAGCTACGCGGGATCGAACCGCGGACCTTTTGACTGCCAGTCAAACGCTCTCCCAACTGAGCTACAGCCCCCTATAGGTGGGCGACTTATAACAAAGCAGTGCTTGAAGTGTCAATAAGAAAAATTAGCGTCGTCATGCTTAGCCATTTTATGACCGTCTGTGAGGGCAGCAAAAAACTATCTATGCTGTTGTCCCTTCTTAAATGTCGTGGTAAAGTCCTGTGCGAAAAATCTCAAAATCTTCCAGATGCACGAGGAGAGGATGGCTATGAGCGGGCAACAGGATCTACTGCGAACCCTACCGGCGATTGATCGAGTTTTACGTGAAGAGCCATTGCGAAACTTATCTCATCAATTACCTCAAGACACTTTGTCCCATGCTGTTCAGGAACTGATTGCGTCTTTACGTCAGGAAATTCTTGAGGTCGGTCAAATCGTTCCTCCTGAACGGCTCCATCCGATAGAAATTGCTGTTGTTGCAGCTCAGAACTGTCGCATGCTGCTGCAGCCATCGCTGCGTAAAGTGATCAATGCAACCGGGACTCTTTTACATACTAATCTAGGCCGGGCTCCACTCTCCTCACAATCGTTACGTGCCATAAATGATGTTGCTGCGGGCTATTCCAACCTGGAATTTGAACTCGATAGCGGATGCCGTGGTGAACGTTTTTCTCATGTAGAAAAGTTATTAACGCAGTTGACTGGAGCCGAAGCGGCGTTGGTTGTCAATAATAATTCCGGGGCAGTTCTGCTGGCATTGACCGCGCTGGGCAAAGGGCGTGAGGCGATTGTTTCGCGCGGAGAACTGGTTGAAATTGGTGGCGCTTTCCGAATTCCAGAAGTGATGGAGGCGGGTGGGGTGATTTTGCGTGAAGTTGGGTCTTCAAACCGCACTCACCTGCGAGATTACCAACAGGCAATTAACGAAAATACAGCACTGCTGCTCAAAGTTCATACCAGCAATTACCGGATTGTCGGTTTCACTAAAGAAGTACCGGCTAGAGAGCTGTTACCGTTGGCTCAAGAGAATGATCTGGTTCTGATGGAAGACCTGGGCAGTGGCTTGCTGTTGGATCTCAGTGGTTATGGTTTGGAGAGAGAACCGACAGTTCCAGAGGTGGTTAAGGCTGGGGTTGATGTGATTACTTTCAGCGGTGATAAATTGCTTGGTGGACCGCAGGCTGGAATTATTGTTGGTCGTGCGGATCTGATCAAAAAGATTCGCAAACATCCACTGGCAAGAGCATTGCGGATCGATAAATTAACCCTTGCTGCGCTGGAATCGACGTTGCGGTTGTATCTGCAGCCGGAACAGGCTCTGCAGGATATTCCGGTGTTGAAAATGTTTGCTGCCGCCCCTAAACAACAGAAGCAACGTTGTCAACGTCTGCTTGAACGCCTGGAAGCTAAGCCATTGGCGGCAGAAATCAAGTTGGTTGAAGACGTTTCTCGAGTTGGGGGTGGAGCTATGCCGTTGACCGAACTATCGGATTGGGCCGTTGAAATTAATCCGTTAGTGAATCATACCGCTGATTTGGCGAAACAGTTGCGGACCTTTTCTCCGGCGGTTGTCACCCGGGTGCAGAATGACCGGTTGTTGGTTAATCTCCGGGCTGTCTTTGAGGAAGAGGAAGAGCTGCTGGCGCAGATTCTGATTGCAGTGCTCAAAAAAGGGGATTAACTGGTGGCAGAACCGGGACACTTTATTATCGGAACAGCTGGACATGTTGACCATGGCAAGTCTGCTTTAATTCGCGCTTTGACAGGGGTAGAAACTGATCGTTTAGGCGAGGAGAAAAAGCGTGGCATCTCGATTGAACTTGGCTTTGCTCCTCTCGATCTTGGCAAGGGGCAGATTGCCGGGGTTGTTGATGTGCCGGGGCATGAGAAATTTATCCCGCAGATGCTCAGTGGTATTGCCGGGATTGATCTTGTGCTTCTGGTGATTGATGCCAACGAGGGGGTGATGCCCCAGACCCGCGAACATCTGCAAATCATGCAATTACTGCAGTTGAAAAAAGGGATTCTGGTTCTTTCCAAGTGTGATCTGGTTGAACCCGATTGGCTCGATATTGTCGAAGAGGAAATTCGTGACCAGGTTATCGGTACCTTTTTAGAGAACGCCCCTTGCTGCAAGGTTTCCGCTATAACTGGAGAGGGCTTGACCGACTTGATGGAAGAGATCCGTGAGCAACTGAGTCAGGTTCCTGCTCGCGATGCTGGCGGTGCAGTGCGCTTGCCGGTTGATCGTTGTTTCAGTATCAGTGGTTTTGGGACAGTTGTTACCGGAACATTGAATAGCGGGCAGATCAAGCCCGGTGATACGTTGGAGATCCTCCCTTCGGCTGTCATGGCACGGGTTCGTGATGCTCAGGTTCATGATAAACAGGTTCCGACCGTTTTTGCCGGCCAACGGGTGGCATTGAACCTCTCCGGGGTCACTCGTGAGCAGGTGCCTCGTGGATCTATTATCGGCACGCCCGGGTTGTTCCGGGCAAGTCAGAGGATTGATGTCCGTTTGCAACTTCTCAAAGACGCGCCGCGTGCTCTCAAGTTTCGTGACCCCGTCCATTTTCATCTGGGAACCGGTCGCAGCGTTGCCAAGGTGGTGCTGCTTGACCGCGAAGAGATGGTTCCGGGTGAAGAAGCTCTGGTGCAGGTGACCCTCGATCAGCCTTTGTTGGCTCATCGAGGTGATCGTTTTATTATTCGTTCCTACTCCCCCATGGTCACGATCGGGGGTGGGGTAGTGATCGATGCTGAGCCACATAAGCATAAACGTTTTCGCAGTGAAGTGACTCAACGTTTGAAAGATCTTGCTTCCGGTGATCTGGGGTTTTGGCTGCAGAAACTGGATGAACTGGAAGTTGCCAGGATCAAGGATCTGGAAAAACAGACCGGCACCGGACGTGAACAATTGCTGCAAGGGCTGGAAAAACTTAAGCAAGCCGGACAGGTTGAATTGTTTGCTGAGCAGTGGGTGATTGCTGATCGGGTGCGCAGCTGGAAACAACAACTGCCTCAGATCGTTGCAGAGTATCAACAGCAACATCATTTACGCCATGGAATACCTCGGGCTACTTTGCAATCGAGGTTGGCGGAGAAATTGGCACCTAAAGGGTTCGAAGTTTTGTTGCAATGGGCGCTTGGGGATAACCTGATTGTGCTGAATCGCGATTTAATTGCGACACCGGACTGGCAGCCACAACCATCTGCCGATGAGATGAAAATTCTAAAAAATATTGAACAGTATTTTCATGCCAGCGGATTTCAAGTAAAAAACAACAAAGATGTTTTGATCCAGCTTGGTTTGGCTGGCCTGGATAGCGATGCGTACTTTTCCTATCTGGTTCTCGAAGGTTCACTGGTTCGTTTGAATCAGGAAAGTTCCTTACATATGGAAAGCTATCAGGCCGCTGAAAAATTACTGGTTGATATTTTCCAACAGCAGGAAGCCATGACCTTGGCTGAATTCAGAGATAAATTAGGCAGTGGCCGCAAGTTAACTCAGGCGCTGCTGGAACTGTTTGATAGCCAGAAATACACCCGCAGAACCGGAGAAAATAGAGTCGCCTGGCAATTGCCGAGGGTGTCTTGAATGTCTCCCCAAATAGAAACAAACAGAGGAAAGGGGAAATATAGAGATGAGCGTACGTTTGACCTCTCTGTCGCGCAGCTCCGGTTGAGCGGCTAAGATCGGTCCAGAGACCCTGACTCAGGTTCTGAGTCAGCTCCCACATATTGATCATCCTGATCTGTTATCTCAGGAGATTCCATTTGCCGATGCAGCCATTTATCGCATCAATGATTCTCAGGCGTTGGTGCAGTCGGTCGACTTCTTCACTCCGGTTGTGGATGATCCGTACAGGTTCGGCCAGATTGCTGCAGCAAATGCACTTTCTGATCTGTTTGCCGTTGGTGCATGCCCGATAACTGCTTTGAATCTTGTCTCTTTTCCTGTTGCCTGTCTCGATGCCGATATTCTGGTCAAAATTCTTCAGGGTGGTGCCGAACGCGTTCATGCTGCTGGTGCTGTCGTTGCAGGCGGTCATTCGATAGAGGATGATGAACCAAAATATGGTTTGAGTGTGACGGGGCTGGTAGATCCTGGCAAGATGGTGACCACTTGTGGGTGTCGGCCTGGGGATCAACTCTATTTGACCAAACCACTTGGGACCGGCTTGTTGACCACTGCTTTGAAAGGGGAAATACTCACTGAAATCGACATCTCCGCAGCTATTGAGGGGATGGTGACGCTGAATAAGGCTGCTGCTGAAGTGATGTTGGCAGTTGGCGTCTCTGCCTGTACCGATATTACCGGGTTTGGGCTCATTGGGCATGCCTCCGAAATGGCCGAAGCTAGTCGGGTTGGAATCAAAATGTTTATCAATAATCTTCCCGCCTATCCCCACGCGTTGGAAATGGCTGAGATGGGTTTGGTGCCCGCCGGTTCCCACCGTAATCGGGATTTTTATTTCCACCGTTTAGACGGGCATGAACGCTGTGATCCTCTGTATCTTGATTTGCTCAGTGATGCGCAAACATCTGGGGGCTTACTGATTGCTGTCGCAAAAGAAAAAGCTGAGCTACTGGAGCAGCGACTCACTGAACGTGCTGTTCCCGTACATTTTGTTGGTGAAGTCATTCCCGGTTTGAGCGGACGTTTGTTACTGGAGGTTTGATGATTCTTGGTCTTGGCCTCTGGGAATTGGTGCTGTTGGGAGTTCTGGTGACTGCTATATTTGGGCTGGGTAGATTGCCCGGTGCTGCTCGTGAGCTGGGGCGTTTACATGGTTTTAGCCAGCGGATAAAACGGAAATTTGGTTGGTTGTTCAGATTCTTTTGAGGGAAGACTCCAACATCGGGTTGATATTTATGAATGGTTCATGTTCCTCGCGTGTTTTCTTCATTCATCTTATAAATCTGTAGCGATTACAATCCCTCCATCTGCAGAGAAATTTCTTTAAGTAAGGTCCGGTTGATTACGTTATCCGGAGTTTTTGGTAAAAACTTGGTGAGGCGGATCGCATCAGGAAGGGCAATCTCACCACTTTCCTCAATAATATGCTCTTTAATTGCCTGTAGCGATTCGGCATTGTAACTCTCATCCTTATAAGAATTCAAAACGCAGAAAGCTAACAGCATATAACCATGCACCGGATGATCAATAAAGACGACAGCACATTCCTTGACCCGTTCATGGCTGAGGATCACCGCTTCTACTTCATCAATCTTGCGGTTTCCGGCCCCAGAGCTGAGCGCAATATCTGACCTCCCGGTGAGGACATAGCTGCCGTCTTTCCAGGCGATAGCCTGATCGCCGGTTGAATAGTATTCTTTCCCTATAAATTTATCCCAGTAAATAGATCGATAGGCTTTGCTGTCACCATACAGGTCGCTGCAAAGAGATGGTAGTGGATTGGTGAGAACCATAAAGCCCGCTTCATCATAGGCTTCAATTGTCTCTCCGCTCTTATCAACCAATCGGCACTTTACCCCGGGTAGCGGGCGCAAACGGGTATTTTGTTTGCTACCCACGGTTCCAGGAACATTGGCCATCAAACTTCCGCCAGACTCAGTTTGCCCCCAGATATTGATCAGTTGAATTTTCCCTTGTCTGGGCAGCGTGTGTAGAACCCAATGATAGAGGTCTTCTTTGATCTCCCCGCCTCCACAACCGATAAGTCGTAGCGAATTAGCTGATTTAGCTTCGTATTGACGGCTGTTTTTAGCTCGCATGACACTCCGGAGCAGGGCAGGGTTACTGAACATCTTTGTAATATGGAAGCGATCTAAAAAATCAAAAAACAGAGCGGTATTTTCGTAGGTGATACTCCCCTCGTAGATAAAAACCGTACTGCCTATAGAGAGAGGCCCGTAGATCCCGTAGGTATGACCGGTAATCCAGGCCAGGTCAGCAGTACACCAGAAAATATCTCGATCATCCATGTCGAACAACAATTCGGTGGTGAATTGTGCCCACATGAGAAAGCCGGCAACATTATGGACAACCGCTTTCGCGGTTTTTGTTTTTGAGGAAGTATAGAGCATAAACAGCGGGTCATTGGCAGCTCGGACCGTGTCAACTATAGCTCCTTTGGAGTATTTCTCATCGGTGATCAGATCGCGATACCAAAGATCCCGGTTGGGGCGCATGTGAACACGTTCTCCGGTCCGTTCAATAACGATGCAGTGTTTAATTTTATAATTGATTTTGTTGAGCGCATCATTGACCTTCTCTTTCAACATGTGAGCCGTTTGTGGGCAGCTATCAGCCGTGACAATATAAGTTGCTTTGCAATCTTGCAGCCGTTCTGCGAGGGATTCAGATGAATAGGCAATATGGTAAATGATGTGTATGGCCCCAATTTGTGCACAGGCGAGCATGGTGACAATCGTTTCGGGTAGGTTGGGGGTGAAAATAAGAACTTTATCCCCTTTTTTGACACCCAGATTGATAAATGCCATTGCCAGCCGTTCAATCTCGTAAGCGAGTGTGTGATAAGTATAAAGCCGCTCGCGGCCATCGACTCCGACCCACATCAGCGCGGCTTTGTTGCGTCGATGGGTACGCAGATGCTTGCCAATAGTGTTTTGCCAGATATCTATTTTCCCCTCAGAAAACCAGCGGTAGAACGGTGCCCGTGATGAATTCAATACCTCCTGATACGGAGTTTCCCATTGCAGGTATTTTTTTGCCAGAGTATCAACCAACGCATTTGTATCTAACTGCAGGAGGGATTCATAGTTGTCAGCTGAAATAACCTTTCGTTCATATTGACAAATTGGTTCAGTCATTGGTTACTGTTCCTTCCTGCGCATTGTATTCTGGGCGCGGGTGAGATCCCTGATAGTTTTGTAGGAGGGAGGTAGCTCTTGCATAATCTTGACGAAAACCTTGGCTGTCGCAACCACATCTCCCAGCGCAGTATGACGCTGATCACATTGCACACAGTAGCGTTCCAGTAAATGTTCCAGTGGTTGATGAATCTGGTCTGCGTGTGCCATTTGATAGAGGAACATGGTGTCGAGCCAGACCGCGCTGGACATACCAACATCGTACAGCTCTTTGAGATGACGGTGCAGCATGCGGATATCAAAATTGATGTGGTGACCAACAATAACGCTGTCCCCAATAAACTGAAGGAGTTCTGGTAAGACCTCCCCAATTTCCGGTTTATCAACAAACATAGAGTCAACCATGCCATGAAATTCAGTTGATTTTGCTGGGATGAGAATCGGCGGTTTGGTGTAGGCTTCAAACAGCTTGGTAATTTTACCTTTTTTCAGTTTGACGGCTCCAATATTAATAATGACATCATTGACCATATCCAACCCGGTTGTCTCCAGATCAAGGACACAGAAGCTGGTTTCATGGATCTTTTGTTTGAGTGTAGAGCGATCTTCAATTGTGGCACAGGCGTCGATCACATAGGCAAGCAGGGGATCATTAACTTCCCTTTTTTTGTTGGATAACCCTTTAAAGAATGATTTCAACATCTGTTCTGTCCAATTTCTAAATAGTGTCCAGTAGACTCCCATATCCATTATTGACAGTTGATTCTAGAAAATCAATAAGCAACCTTGGCAAAGGGGGATTGTGCTGCCGCAGCCAGAGCATCAGCTAAAGTAAATATTTCGTGGGCTTCGAGGAGTGGAATTAATTTGATCAGAACCTCACCGGTAACAATAGCATCACCGAGAGCGGTGTGGCGACCAACAATTGTGACATTCAACCGTTCCGCTAAGCCATCCAGAGAATGGGAGTCCTGATTCGGGTGGATGATTGATGAGAGCAAGAGTGTATCGAGAACCGGATTATCAAAAACAATACCGGTCTTTTCTTCCTGTAACTGCAGGAAGCGCATGTCAAAAGCGGCGTTATGGGCGACTAGGACTGAATTTTCAGCAAATGTGTGAAAATGTGGCAGCACTTTGTCAATTGTTGGCTGTCCCTGCAGCAGCGCAGGCTGGATCCCGTGGATGGCAACTGATTCCTGGGGTACAAAACGTTTTGGATCGACCAGCTGGTC
>JASJGU010000165.1:0-4845 GCA_033791385.1 Desulfuromusa sp. | reverse complement strand
CAAGGTCGCTGCTGCCTACCTCATTGTCAGCTGGTTGATAATGCAGGGTGGCGAAGTGATGGCACCCGCTTTGAATCTACCAGACTGGGCCAACTCCCTGCTGGCCTTTTTCCTGATTCTCGGTTTTCCCGTCGCACTGGTGTTCGCCTGGGCTTTTGAAATGACACCCGAAGGCATCAAGAGAGAAAGAGATGTCGATCGAAGCCAGTCGATCACAGGAACCACCGGGCAAAAACTGAACCATACGATTATTGCGTTGTTGTTATTGACCGTGGGTTATTTTGTCTACGACAAGTTTATGGCTCAACCAGGAGAGCCAGAGAGCACAATTCTAAGCGCCGGTGATGTTGCTGAATCACCCGTGAGTGACTTTCAGACCATTGCCGTTTTGCCATTTGTGAATATGAGTGATGATGCCGGTAATGAGTACTTTTCTGATGGACTCACAGAGGAACTGCTCAACATCCTTGCGAAGATCAAGGAACTACGTGTTGCCGGGCGTACTTCATCCTTTGCCTTTAAAGGTGAACATGACGACCTGCGCCTGATTGGCGAAAAACTGAATGTCGCAACCATACTTGAAGGCAGCGTACGCAGGGATGATAAACGCAATCGTGTCCGCATTACCGCACAGCTGATAAATGTCGCTGATGGATACCACTTGTGGTCCGAGACCTATGACCGCGAGCTCGATGATATCTTTGCGATCCAGGATGAAATTGCGCGCAGAGTCGCACAGGCCATGCGAATCACCTTGCTGGGTGAAGACGAGGCCCGCCTGGAGCAGCATGTAAGCACAGAGATCAATGCCTATGACACTTATCTGCGGGCTTTACAAAACCTGAATGAAAATAGCTTCGAGTCATTAGGTATCGCCGCCGCGCAATTCGAGCAGGCCATTGCATTGGACCCGAATTTTACACCGGCTAAACTCAGCCTGATCAACAGCTGGTCACGTATGGCCAAAACCGGGGTAATAAGCCGCCAGGAAGCCCTGAATCGCGGTATGCCATTGCTTGGAGCGATCATTGAGGAACAACCGGACAACAGCAATGCCCGCATACAGCTGGCAATATTTCAAATCTATCAGAATGATTTTCAGGCAGCAGATTCAGCGTTCACTGCTGCGCTTGAATCGGACCCGCGCAACGCAACCGGCCTACAGGCATTTGGCAGATTCCTTTATAACGGCGGGCAAGTTGACCGGGGTCTTGCACTGATTGATGCAGCGCTGGAAATTGAGCCATATGACGTTCAAATACTATGGGAACATTGCCAGACCAATGCTTTCCTGCAAAACATTGATGTCGCACGACAGTCCTGCTCAAGAATTAAGGAAATTAATCCCGAAAGCCCGCTGGGCTGGTATGGCGAAGCCCTGGCCTACCTGAATATCGGTGAAATCGCGCGTGGAGCCAAAGGCTTGTCTGAAGCGGTTGAGCGTGACCCCGGTGACTTCGAAATGATATCGGCAGTTGCTGATATCTGGTTGGACATGGGTGATGTTGAACAGGCTGAAAAGTGGCTGCAACGTGCCGATACAGTTGGAGTCGGACAGGCCTTTCCTCTGCGAACTCGCCTGAGCCTTAACCAGTACCGTGAGCAACACGAACTTGCACATCAGCTTGCCGGGCAGGTACTTGATAGAAATCTGGAAGACCGGCACGGTACCAGTTTCAACTTCCGGCAAGTCTGGGCATTCGAATCGGGGCTGAAAGGTGACTACCAGGCCGGCCTCATACCCTACCGGGAAAATTTTGAATGGGCATTTCAACCATCGCTTGAAACGCCGGACGATTTAATTTTTCAGATCGGGGACATCATCCAGATTGCAGGCCTGCTCAAACTTGCAGAACCTTTATCAGACCGCCCGGACGAATTATTGCGCTTAGTGGCAGCCCATGCTGAAGGGCAACCCCCGAGATGGGGCGTATGGGCGCCGGACCTTACACGAGCAGCAATCGCTACCATCCGTGGTGAAAATGGCGAAGCATTGCAATTACTGAACAGTGCGTGGGACAAAAAATGGCGGTTTGGCTGGCGGAATGTTCTACTTTTTGACGTGGTCTTCAGCCAACTGGCCGGCGAACCCGGTTTCCAGGATTTGATAGCCCGCATTGAACGGGACATAGGGCAGCAAAGGGAATTGGCCTACGAGTTGTTTGAGGTTCAGGAATGAGTTTCTTTAACGAACTCAAACGTCGCAACGTCTTTAAGGTTGGTATCGCCTATGCCATCGTCGCGTGGCTGTTATTACAGCTTTCCGACATGCTGGTGCCCGCCCTGCACCTGCCCGAGTGGTTTAACTCCGGTGTGGTCTTTGTGCTGAATGTTGATATGGCCACCATAAAACTGAATTCATACGGTGCCGAACATTTTGCCTGGACCCCAAACTTCAAAGGCATCAGGGAAAACCCACGCTATGAAAAATACTTGGAAATGGCGGGGTTAATAGACTACTGGGATGCCACCCATTGGCCGGTTTGGTGTCAGCGATTTGATGATGGAAGGATTGAATGCCAATGAGTTTCCAGGTCAGTGCCGGCCCGTCGGAGAAGATGATTTTGAGTGTGATTAAGAAAATGAGAAACCCTTCAACCGGAGGCTCCAATGAGCTTTTTTGAAGAACTGAAACGTAGGAACGTTATTCGCGTCGCCATCGCCTATGGTGTGGCGTCCTGGTTCATACTGCAATTGGCCGATGTGGTGTTGGAAAATATCGGTGCGCCTGAATGGGTTATGCAAACTGTCATGATGGTGTTAGCAGCGGGCCTACCATTGGCGGTGATATTTGCCTGGGCGTTTGAAATGACACCGGAGGGTATTAAGAAAGAAAAAGATGTAGACCGGACTCAGTCCATCACATCCACCACCGGTCGTAAGCTGGACCGGATGATCATTGGTATCCTCACCGTGACCGTCGCTTACCTGCTGATTGATAAACTGGTTTTGCAGGATAGTCCGCCTGCCCCGACTGAGAGCGTACAATCTGCATCGCTTGAAACTGAAACACCGATAGATACAGGCCCATCCGTGGCTGTGCTGCCCTTTATAAATATGAGTGGCGACAAGGAAAACGAATATTTCTCTGATGGTCTGACCGAAACTCTTCTGCATATGCTGGCGCAGTTACCTGACTTACGGGTTGCCGCCCGCACCTCCTCCTTTGCATTTAAAGGTAAAGACGCCGGTATTGCTGAAATCGCGGAGATTCTTGGGGTTGCGCATGTACTTGAAGGCAGTGTGCAAAAAGCCGGAAACCGGGTGCGTATCACCGCGCAGTTAATTCGCGCAGAAGATGGCTTTCACATCTGGTCGCAGAGCTACGACCGTGACCTGGATGATATTTTTGCAATACAGGATGAGATTGCGAAAGACGTCGCAGGTGCACTGGATATCTCTTTACTGGGCGGAAGCAGTCAGCCCACGATCAGTGTGAATACTTCGAACCTCACCGCATATGAAAGCTACCTGAGAGGTTTGGAACAGCAGGCCATTTTTTCCTATGGCAGTCTCGAACTTGCCGAGAATCACTTCAAGCAGGCACTCGCACATGACCCGGACTTTACCGACGCACGTCTTGCACTAATACGTAACTACATGATGAAACACGGTACCGGTTTGCTTAATGATGAGGAACTGGCTGAATTAGCGAATCCGTTGATCAGCCAGGTACGCGAACAACAACCTAACAACCGCCTGGCAGGGGCGTTTGAACTGGTAATCTCGCTACGGTCGTTCGATTCAGGTAAGGGTAAAGATGTAACGGAGCAGGAGCTTACCGAGTTACGCAATTTGCTGCCGCTGATACCGGGAGAAACCTACGCCCGGGAAGTGGTTGCAGGCACATTGAATTTTTTCTTCAAGCAACCTCAACAAGCCATCGAGGTCATCCAGGCTGGACTGCTGGTCGACCCACTGGCAGCAGAATTGTATAGCCAGCTTGGCAATATTTACCGTGACCAGGGGCAGCTTGATCAGGCGCGTGAAGCATTGCAACGCGCACAGCAACTTGCTCCGGAGAATCCAAATTTTTATTCCGACCTGGCAAATCTGGAAAAGGAAAGCAATAACCTGTTGGCAGCACTGAACTGGCAACGAAAGGCAACGGAAGTGGACCCCCAGGACCATGAACTGGCAAACCAGATTGCTGTAGAGCTTTATGCGCTGGATTTACCCGAAGAAGGAGATCGCTGGTTTGCCCGCGTTAAGGCGCTGGTTCCAGATTCACCAGCTCAACACAACCTCGAAATCGAACGTGCCGTGGCCAGAAAGGAATATGATCAGGCAATCGCACTGGCAGAAAAGGTGATCAGCGCACAGGTCCCCGAACGGCGTGGTTCTTTTGCAAACCCTCTGTTTACTTACGGCAGTTTAATGCTGGATAGCGGCAAAGCCAAACAAGCCTATGATTTTCTGGCCTCTGTGCGACCGAACATTACGGATTACAGCACCCTCCCGGTCGGTCTTGAAGGCGTGATGATGCAATTGGTCAGCGTCAGACTCATGACCGGTTTTGAAAGCCCGGAAGTACGTGAACAGGCATGGCTGCAAATCGTCTCCAATTGGGATTCCATGGGCTTCCCTTGGCGGGACCCCAAAAGCCCTAACGTGATGGATAAATACATCATCACCGGCGATATCCCTGCCGCGATTGATAACTACCTGTTCCGTCTGAACCTGCCAATGGCAAACAACCCGCAACGACACAAGCGCTGGGATAAAGTCTTCTACACAACCCTGTACGAAGACCCCATTGTGGCGGCCCGATTGTCTCAACTGGATCAGGAGTTTGCCCAGCTTCGCGAACAGGTCTCGGAAATGATGCAGGAACCGGAGTGGAAC
>JASJGU010000164.1:0-9748 GCA_033791385.1 Desulfuromusa sp. | reverse complement strand
TGTATCGGCGACGCCTGAGGAATTCTTCCTGCCCTTCTTCGTGTTGTTTCTGATCCTGTTCGCCGCGACCGGCATCGGTAACGGCTCCACCTTCCGCACCATCGCCATGGTGTTCGACAAGGAGCAGGCCGGGCCCGCCTTGGGCTGGACCTCGGCGGTGGCCGCCTACGGCGCCTTCATCATCCCCAAGGTGTTCGGTGAGCAGATCAAGGCGACAACTCCCGAATATGCCCTGTATGGCTTTGCGGCCTTCTACTTCATCTGCCTGATGCTGAACTGGTGGTTTTATACACGCAAAGGGGCGTATATCCAGAACCCGTAAAATCGCATTGGCCACCAATACACAAGAAGGTTACAAACGTATCTTAACGGAGAGCCACGGAGAACGCAGAAAAACTTTGTTTGATTTTAAACCAACCAGATTCTGTTTTTCTCTCCACCTCTGCGTCTCTGCGCCAAAGTTGATATGAAAGACCGCTCCACCCATGACAAGAGCCGGAACAGGATATTCTCTCACTCAAAATGGCCAGAAGTTAATCCGTATAATTGGGCAGATAAAAAGCATGGACGACGAAATCAGGGGTACCAAACAGGGCGCCTCTACGCAGCATTAATCAGTATCGTCGATATATGGCGATAAATTGTATTTACCTAACTTCTCAAGTCACCGGACACTTGGTCCCTCATCGCCAGGGGGTAGAATCACCTGCCTCAACTTGGCCTCAAATTTATCAGGAGAAAAATTGATGCTCATTCAAAGAAAAACCATTCTCATCTTTGCCGCAATTATGTTCTTAGCCACGCCCTTTGCTTTAGCTGTCGAGCAAAACCATCACGATAAAGCAGCCCCAGAGCACGGTATTCACATCTCTCCTGATCTAAAAAAAATTCTTAACCAGGAGATGTCCGCTATCCAAAAGGGCATGATGGAACTGATTCCGGCCATCGTTGCCGGAGATTTTGAACAGGTTGCGTCAATCGGCAAGAACATTAAAGCAAGTTTTATTATGAAACAGAAACTAACCAAGGACCAAAAAGAGGAATTACATCGGGTCCTGCCACCAAGTTTTATTGAGATGGATCAATCCTTCCATAAGTCTGCGGGAATGCTGGCACATGCGGCAGAACAGAAGAACTCAGATGTGGTGAATTTCTATTTTTACAAACTTAATGATGCTTGTGTCTCTTGTCATTCGAAGTTTGCAACGGACCGTTTTCCTGGCCTTGTCAAGACCGCTGAGAAGGACGGGCATCACGATTAAAGGCGGCTTCTGCAGGACACTGCCGCTAGCTGATCTTTGTCAGACGTTATAGCAACACCATAGTCGTTGAGGGGAGATTGCTCGGGAGTTTGACATGCGGATAACCTTATGCAGCAGCATCGACCTCTTTTATGAGTTCGATGCTGCTGTAGATAATTTCAGGGCGCCGCATTTATTGGTCAGCAGAAAGGCTCCAGAATTTCGGCCAGACCAGTTGCAAGGCGGTCCAACCTTTTTGATTCAGATTGGGCCGCATTAATTTTAAGAATTGACTTGTAAGATCGTCTAACCGGGTCGGGTTTAGACTCACTCCGCAGCGCTGGGCAGAGCATGCCGAATAATCTGAAGCGGATCGCCTGGATAGAGATGCCCGCCTTTCAGGACTTTTGCAAAAATTCCCTCTTTCGGCATCACACAATCTCCTGCTTGATGATAAATCGCGCAACGCGTGTGACACTCTTTACCGATCTGGGTCACTTCAAGCAAGCACTCACCGATCTGCAGATGGCTGCCAACTGGTAATTTAGGTAGATCGATGCCAACCGTCGTCAAGTTTTCTGCAAAATCACCATTGTCAACGTCCAGGCCCATAGCCCGCATTTTATCAATACTCTCTTTGGCGAGCAGACTAATCTGCCGATGCCAGTCACCGGCATGGCCATCCCCGACGATGCCGTGGTTCAGTCTGAGTTCAACCAGCTCGACAGGAGTTTTCCGCTCCCCTTTGTTTTTGCTGATACAAACAGCAACGAGTTGTTTCGACATGGGTTATCCTCCGATACTTGACATACTTATTGACAGCGCAGATTGCAGCGATCGGTAATTGACAGACGGATGTAATTTATCTCCCTGCTCTGCTGATCTTTCATTTTTCTGCATGTGACTCATCAGCTGAAATAACGGGAGATCCCAGTTCGAGCGAGTCATCATCTTCCTTAATGCCTTTTTTAAAATTACTCAACCCCTTGCCAAGGGCACCCCCTATTAGTGGCAACTTTCCTGCACCAAATATGATCATCACCAAGACGAGAATAATCAACAATTCCTGAGTTCCAAGTCCAAACATCGTTTACTCCTCTGTGGTTAGGGGGCTTTTTTGCCCTTGCGGAAGGCGCAGAAGGATAACTTCAACCTCATCTCCAGCGTTAAGACCGGGGCAACCTATCGGCACGGGTAACAGAGCCTGGGCTTTTTGCATGCTTCGGTTCTGTCCAGAGCCCTGCCGCAGAAGTGGGATAATTTCCATGTGTCCATTTACTATCTGCAGCTCGCCCCAGAGAAAGTTCTGCCGCTTGCCGCCACCACTGACCGCTTCTGCCAGTTTCACCTTGAGCCGTGGTGCCAGCACATTTGCATTGCCGACAAGTTGTTGCAGAGCCGGTCGAACAAATAATTCGAACGTCGCAGCAGTCGCTGCTGGATTGCCAGGCAAACCGAAGCAAGGTTTCCTACCCAAAAGACCAAAAAGGACTGGTTTGCCCGGTTTTATGGCGATTTTCCAGAACTTTTGCTCGAAGCCGCGCTGGAACAAGGTCTGTCGCACCAAATCCTTTTCTCCGACCGAAACACCGCCGGTTGTCAACAGTAGATCCGCCTCCTGAGCCTGATCAAATAATCGATTCAGATCATCACAGCGATCTTCTCCAACCCCCAAAGGAACCGGAATACACCCGCATTCTTCCAGCCGAGCGATCAGATACTGTAAATTCGAGTTGACGATCTGACCCGGTCCCAGGTCTTGCCCTAGTTCAACCAGTTCATCGCCAGTCGAGAAAATTGCAACTTTTGGACGGGGCGTCGCATTGACTTGGTCAACGCCAGCACTGGCAAGCAAACTGATGCCCCCGGCATGTAACTGGGTGCCCGCTGGCAGTAACTCTTGACCTGCCTGAAATTCTTCGCCGCGATAGCGCACGTGCTGTCCCTTTAAAACCGGATTTTTCAGCAAAACAGAATTGCCCTCTTCCACTGTTTCTTCAAGAGGAACAGCAGTGTCTGCTCCGTCAGGGATCGGTGCTCCGGTGGTGATCCGTATCGCTTCGCCTGGTTTGAGCTGCCCACTAAAAGGATGTCCGGCAAATGAATGACCGACAACCTGCAGGGTTGTTGAAGTTTCTACCGAGGCTGCCGCAAAAGCGAAACCATCCATTGCTGAATTATCCCAGCGGGGCATATCCCAGCGGGCAAAAGCCGCGGCAGCCAGAACTAACCCCTGAGTCTTCAGCAGCGGCAGCTCAACCGGAGTCAGCGCTTGGACGTTAGTCAAAACTGTAGCAATAGCCTCATCGTAACTGATCATCAAATCTCTCCTCAATCGTTGACACCCCGGTGGTTCGACAAACACCTGAGCTGTACGCAAATGCCAGCGATATTATTCTAGAAGAATGATATCGCTGGAGCGCAGGCAAACAGTAACTTCACTTCCCGTTTCAATCGGATAACGACGGATCGCCCGTTCCGGAAGACGCATCTGCAATTGAACCTCGTGGTTCCCCTTAATTCCCAGCAAAACCAGGACTTCCCCGCCGAGTGCAACGACATCTTGCACCACCGTAGGAATCGGATTTTCTAAGTGACTCCCCCAGGGTTTGTCGGTCTTCACCAGCAGAATGTTCTGCGGCAGCACGGCGAATTTGACTCTGCCAGTGCCCGCCAAACCCGTTGCTGAAACTTGTAGGGTATGAGGTCCCCAGCGCAACTGTGAGAGACCCGAAGAGGTCTTTTCCAAAGACGCCTCGAAAACATTCGGAATGTCGAGCAACTGTGCAGCTTGTTCGTTTCGCGGGTGCGTTAGCACCTTGGTTGTCTCTCCCGCCTGCAGTAGCTGGCCCTGATCAATCAGCAAGAGGTGAGAGGCCAGTTGAGCTGCTTCATCCAGATCATGGGTCACCAGCAGGACGGTATTTCCGAGTTGGGTATGCAGCCGCCGTAGTTCTAGATAAAGACGTTTACGCGTACCACGATCGATTGCTGAAAAGGGTTCATCAAGTAACAGTACCTTGGGATTGCGCGCAATAGCCCGCGCAAGGGCCACGCGCTGACGCTGCCCTCCAGAGAGTTCATACGGGTGGCGTTCTTTCAGCTCCTCAACATGAGCCAAACTGAGGCACTCAAGCGCCCTTATTCGTCGATCCTTGGAGGTAAGATGAGACAGCGAGGTTTCGACGTTACCCAGGACCCTGAGGTGGGGGAAAAGTCCGTGATGTTGCGGTACCAGACCGATGGAACGATCTCGGGTGGGAAGATGTATCCGTTTATCATCCCAGCATTCCCCCTCAAGGCAAATCCGAGCGTGTTTGATCTTCAACAATCCGGCAATAGCCCTGATAATCGAAGTTTTACCGCTGCCGGAAGGGCCCACCAAGGCCGTGATCTGGCCTTTGGGGATTTCGGCTGTAAAATCAAGTAGCGGCCCGTTGTGGCGTAATTCTAGAGAAAGACTCATGGCGACCGCCGGTGACGCATCAGCCGCTCGACCATGCCGTAACTGACTGCAATTGTCACCAAGGAGATGACAAGCAAGAGGAGAGACATGGTTCCTGCTGCTGAAAAATCGAAAGATTGGACCCGATCATAAATTGAAATGGCCAACGTCTGGGTTTCGCCAGGGATGTTTCCACCGACCATAAGAACGACACCGAATTCTCCCAAAGTGTGGGCGAAGGTCATCATCATGGCCGAAAGTATTCCTGGCCAGGCCAGCGGCAGCTCGATGCAGTGAAAGGTTTGCCAAAAGGTCAGGCCACAGCATTTGGCCGCTTCATGCACTTCTAGCGAAATAGCCTCAAAGGCACGTTGCGCGGGTTGTACCGCAAAGGGGATATTGACCAGAACCGAAGCAACCACCAAACCACTGAAACTGAATGCCAGCGGTTGCCCGATCAGTGCCTCGATCCACCGTCCCATGGCTGAGTTGCCCCCCATAGCGACCAGTAGGTAATAGCCGATGACGGTTGGCGGCAGCACCAGCGGCAGAGCCAGTATCCCTTCGATCCAGACCTTACCTCGAAATGTAGTTAGCGCCAGCCAGCGGGCACAGAGAATCGCTGGTGGCAACAGAACCAACTGTGTGACAAGTGCTAACTTGACTGACAGTATGACAGCCGTCCAATCCATCATTTGTCATTGCCTTTAGGTAAGCTAAAACCGTAGCTCTGGTAAATTTCACGCGCCGCTGGCTGTTGCAGGTAAACGAAAAAAGCCTCTGCCGTCGTTCCAGCCGAACGCGTCAAAACCATGCGTTGATGTAACGGTTCCTCTGCATGCCATTCTGCAGGAAGCAATGCGAAGAGACCAAGGGAAGCGATCTGCGGAACCAGAGATAAAGACAAGGGAACGATCCCCCCCTGACTGGCCCCGGAAGCGGCAAACTGCATCGCTTGGGAAGCATTTTCCCCCAGCACTAGGTTGGGCTTGATTTTATCCCACAGACCCGCAGTTTTCAGGGCTTCTTGTGCTGCTCGGCCGTAGGGAGCGTGTTCAGGATTAGCAATCGCGAAACGCCAGATCCGGCCATCAGCCAAGGCTGCAGTCAAATCCTTGAGATTTGCATCGGCCGTTAGAGTCGATCCATGCGGCACAAAGATTCCGACCCGGCCGATCGCATAGGGAGCACCTCGGTCACGAGTTAAACCAAGCTCCGCAAGTCGGAAAACATAATTTTCGTCGGCCGAAAGGAATAGTTCAAAAGGGGCACCCTGCTCAATTTGATGAGTGAAGTTGCCTGAGGAACCGAAGCTCAGTTTCAGCGACTTGCCCGTCTCGGCCTGGAACGCATCTGCAATTTCAGTCAAGGCAAACTTAAGATCAGCTGCTGCTGCAATAGCAGGAATATCAGCGGCCAGCGCAGGGGATCCGCATAACAAGAACGCCATGGCAAAAACGCAAAGCAAGCCAAATATGGGTTGACGATTGATCAAGAGATTACCCATCTGCAGGAAAAACTTCTGCAAAATAGTTATCGGCCGCGATGTTGACCTGTTCGCGCAACAGGCGAAAGTTTTTTAAAAGTTCCCGGGTTTCAGCAGTCAACTGTGATTCGCCTCCCCCTTTGCCACCGACCCGACGCTCCAACAGGGGAAAGGGGGCATGCTTCTCCATCGCGTTCAACTGAGACCAGGCCTTGCGATAGGAAATGCCCAGATCTTTGGCAGCAGCATTAATCGAACCCGCACGATCCACCGCAGACAACAGACGAAAGCGGCCGTCGCCAAGCAACGGTTTACCATCAAATTCCAACCATATTTTGCTGCGGATGCGAATCCCGCTCATGACAGAAATCGTTCGACGATCAGATCACACAGCCCGGCGGCATCGTTAATATCATAGACCGGTACGTCTAGCGTCAGTGGGCTGTCAGAGGCAACAGCGAACAGGGTCGGATCATATTCTTCATCCCGACAGAGCAACTTTTCACTGCGCTCACGCCGATGCACCTCGATTTTCGGCATGCTGCTGCGTTTAAACCCTTCGGTCAGCAGGATATCGAGATCGCCGCAAAAGTTGGCAATGGTTTCAGTCAGTGGTGGTTCCTGGCCTTGTGGATTCTGTTTAACCATGGCAACCTTCTCCGGTGAGGTGATCAACATGGTATCGGCTCCGGCCTCGGTCAGCCGCCAGGAATCTTTCCCTTCATGGTCGATACTGAAGCTGTGGGCATCATGCTTGACTGCCCCGACCTTGTAGCCGCGTGATTTCAGTTCACGAATCAATTTCTCCAACAAGGTGGTCTTGCCGGTACCACTTTTGGCAACAATTGAAACAACGGGGGAAGTCATAAGCTCTTCTCCTTAATTCGGGCCAGTTGAGCCGGGGTGTTGATATTGATCAACGAACGTTGCCAACCTTCCGGCAACTCTGCTGGATCAAGATAGCGGATGGCAATACGTTGATAAAAATCGTAGATACGGAACTCGTTTTGTTGCAGCATCGCTTCCATCTGCGGCAGGCAATTCTTGTGATAGAGAGCAAAAACCGGTTCATATCCTTCCGGCGTTCTTGGCACTACCGCGTCAAAACCACTCCGCGCAGCTAACAAACGTTCCACAATGCGAGCGTCAGGATAAGGCATGTCACAGGGAGCGACAAAGATCCAATCAGTTTCAGCCGCAAAAAGGCCAGTGTGAAGTCCTCCAAGGGCACTTCCAGGGTAAAAATCGCAGATTGCAGGTATGCCTGGGCGTTCTAAGTCGGGACGCTCACCGGCAATTAAAATATGGGAGAAAAATTGTTTTAATAGTGACAGTGAACGTTCGAAGAGGGTCTTCCCATCCAACTGTAACAGGGCTTTGTCCTGCCCCATCCGCTGGCTTTTGCCGCCCGCGAGCAAAACTCCGGTAACGTCCGGATAGCTTTGATTCTCATTGTCGGTGTGCGAAATATGCATAACGACCTTCAAAAAATTACTCTGCTGTCATTTCTTGCTTCTTCTCTATTTTCTATGTTGCGACAAGTTCGGCCAACCAAAACTACCACAACATAGCTTGACCATCAAAAAGAGGATACACTTTGACTTATCATGTATCAGGAGGCAAGACGAAAATTTAGCTTTCCTTTGTGCCCCCCGTTTGATGTAAGAGTCGAGGGCTGTTTGAAGCGACTCATTGAGTCAAGTAGTGTCGTGGAGATCCCTTGGTTATCAAATCTTAGCAGTTATGATCAGTAACAGCAGCGGTTAGTAAATGCCCTCGATCTATTAATCAAATATCCTGTCAAAATATGATTTCGGTAGATGTCAAGATAGTTGTCGCCTTGTGCTATCAAGCAGCCTTCTGATTATTGCTTTCATCAACAAGTCTTTTAGGTGCAGGATTTAACAGAACGGTACCTATTGGTTCCCAATTACGAGTTTGTCGAGTCCAGCGTCCTGGGTGTTTTCTTCGAGCTGCTTCGTAGACCTTTTTTCGTTTGTTCAGCAACTCTTTATCCCGTCCATAGTGCCGCGCATCTGGTGATACGAAGCGGATCTCGCTATGTAAATGCTTCGTGTTGTACCAATTAACGAAGGCATCAACCCATTGCTGTGCCTGTTGTTCACACTCAAACGGGTGAGTTGGGTATTCTGGTCGATATTTCAAAGTACGGAATAATGATTCCGAAAACGGATTGTCGTTACTGACGCCGGGGCGGCTAAACGATGGCATCACACCTAGTTGCTGTAGAGTCGCCAGCATGGTAGAGCCCTTCATCGGGCTGCCATTATCAGAATGCAATATGAGCCCTTCGGAATCAACATCATGCTGCCGGACAGTATCCATGAATAAATAGGCGCTGTTCTGGTCGCGTTCTTGAGGGAAAACTGTTGCTGCCATAATCTTACGGCTCCAGACATCCAAGATCATGTATAGATAGAAGAACTCTCCTCTTACCGGCGATCTGAGATAGGTGATATCCCAAGACCACACTTGGCAAGGGGCGGTTACTCTTTTCTCTGCTGGTCGTCGATGAGTTGCCGGACGACTGTGTTCTCTATGAGCTAACTGATGCTCAGCCCGGAGTATTCGATAAAAGGTCGATTCCGAAGCGATATATCGACCTTCATCCGCCAAACGAGGAACAATCTGTTGCGGTGACAAGTCTCGATATTGTGGCGAATTGGCAACCGCCAGAACCTCTTGTCGCTCGGCCGAAGTCAGAGTGTTAGGCGGTGTCCTTGGTCCGTTGCGCCGGTCAAAACCACCATTCTGGTGCCGCCATCTTTGGACAGTACGAGTTGCCAACCCAAGAGTTTGAGCTGCTGGTTCCAGTCGAGCCCCTCGAAGCATTGCTTCTTCGACCAAAACCAGAACCTTCTTTCTGTCTATGGGGTGGTGTCGTCGTCCTCGTCCTCCCAAATGTCCTGGGCTTTTTTTTTGAGAACAAGCAGGGCTGCAGCTTCGGCCAGGGCTCTGTCCTTACGTAGAAGCTCCTTCTCAAGCTCATGAATCCGTTTTCTCTCATTTCGCTTGGATGGTGAAGGTTCTAGGCCGATCAGCATTTGATCATGCCATTGCTTAAGGTGAGATTCATGCAACCCCTGACTACGCAAAAAAGGACCAAGATCCTCTTCTGAGAGGGATGCCGCCTCTAGAACTGCAGCCAACTTTTCTTCAGGTTTCCAGTCTTGTGGTCGCTTCATAGCAGACATCCTTTGCATAGTTTGGGAAAACGATGGCGGATCAGGAATTCCAGCGACTTCGACAGTATCAATTTTCTGTACCCATCGATACAGAGAGCTTTGTGAAATCCCGATTTCTTTTGCCACAGCTTCAATGCCAGGATGTCCTGGCGCAGATACCTTTCTTACCGCTAGAGCTTTGAATGATTTGGAATACAAGGTGCCTCCTCAATGCCCCATTATTCAGGAAATTAGTTAGAGGTGACAACTACGCTGACACATGGGGCTTTCATATGTCCATAGGAGTTATAGAAATGAGGGTGGAGGTTTTTTTTCCAGCTGGGGAAAAACCGGGCGCTGTAGTTTCTCCTTGTCACATAAATCCGGATCA
>JASJGU010000163.1:0-3437 GCA_033791385.1 Desulfuromusa sp. | reverse complement strand
TCACCATCCTGATATCTTTTAACTAATGCAAATATACTTAAAAGTACAACTTATTCAGTATAATACATACAATCATAAATTTCTTACAAGATCATCGGTCTGAATGCCAATCGGAAAAGGATAAATGTATTTATCCATCCGCATCTTCTAAGTGTGCCGTGTAGAAATTTGATTCTTCATTGCTTTCTATCCAAACGATGGGAGCTTCACCAATAAAATTGTCTCTGGATCCGCATTGTAGAGCTGTTATTAGCAGAAGCTCCATGTCAAAGGAAAAACGCTTGTCAGTCATCTGATCCAGCACATTTTTCAAAATTTCGGTTTTAAATGCCTTGAAGCCACATTGGGTGTCTATGATTTCTCCAATTTGTGGCAAAAGCTTGGATCGAATAAAATGACGAAAGACCAGCATCAAGCGATCGTAATCGGTCACGCCCATTGCCCCTTTCGGGGTACAGTATACACCACCGGCAGAATATCGAGTCCCAATGGCACACATTCTATTTTTGTCTTCAAGCTGGCTCAGCAATAAACCGGCCTGCGCAATGTTTGTTGACAAGTCCGAATCGGTAAAAAAAACTATGTGACGGCCATTTCTACGATGTTCTTTAATTGCCGACCACATACCGTATTGAATGGCACCTCCCTTTTGACTATCGGATGTTGAGTATAGGTCTTTAGTAACCGGAGTTCCTTCTTCAATTCCGTCAGCCAAGAACAGCACCCGAACATTGTTATATTTCTCTTGTTGAATAATTTCTGCTGCTATATCACCGCTTTTTTCAGGACAGCCGTCATCAACGAAAATGAGCTCCCATTTTTTGTCAATTTCGCCCTCGAAGAGCCAAGTTAACTGTGACACTTTTCGCCTCAAAAAATCCTCTCCAGAAGGATGTTCTATCTTAGTGCGAATGCGGTTGTGTTCATTATACATCGCAACAATAAAACTGCTAAATGTAGGCGTTGAAATTGATTTTAAAGATTGTTTTGATAGAGCAAGTTTTAAAGCGAGGTGAAGAATGACCGGATATTTCCGATGCTCGGTGACAATGCGAGCGCTAACGCTCACCAGTTCATCCACTAAGGGGTAGAGGTCAAGCAACAGTTCTGCAATATCAAAAGCCAGCCTTTCCTGTTCAGCATCCGTCAAGTCCATCGAGAGTGGCATGTCTTTTGTGGTTTCAATTACTTTTTCCCATCGTTGGTCACTCTCTGTAAGTTTCTTTAGATTTTCTAATTCAAATTTATGCCTAAAAAGAGAATCTTCTATTGTGCCGAACATTGTCGGAATCCCAGCCATCATCCGATGAAACTGTGGCTCATTCAAATTTTCAATAAATGCGGCAAAATCTGAGGCGTCTGGTGTAATTCCGATCATCTGATGTTCGTACTTTCGATATAAATCGGCCATATTTTTCATCATTTTTAAATAACTATCCATAGAACGTTCCTTATATTTAATGAAACACAGCACCCATGGCGACACACAGTGGAGGCAGCGACTAAACTGAAAGCATGTGAATACGATTCTTCAGAATAAGTTTGACCTTTTCACCGATGTTGAAAATTCCCTTATACTGGGGATCAGATTCATCAAGATAAACCCGCTTGTCTCTCACCAAGATCGTGTAACGCATGGTCGAGCCGACAAACATGGAAGAGTCGATAATCCCTTCGAGGATATTCATCGCTTTGTCGATTCCGACGTCAGATCTTGCAAGTTGAATGGACTCAGGTCTAATGACTGCCCTTAATCGGTCTCCGGCTGATAATTTGAAACCAGGGCGCTTGATGGTTAAAATGCCACAATCGGTATGAAAGGTAATTCGATCGCCTTGAATACCGGTCACTTCGCCGTCCAAAAAATTGATATGGCCCACAAAATTGGCCACAAATTCATCAACCGGTCTTTCATAGATTTCCGTGGGGTGACCGATCTGCTTCGCGATACCATTATCCATGACAACCAAGAGGTCTATTGCCAATCGTCCTTAGCCAGTTGCTGCAGGTTATCACCGAGCACTACTTGCCGTATTTTGCATAAAAATCGGGGGCCGGTCAGATGCTGTTTTGTTCTTTCCCCCTATAGATGTTTGTTGAACCATTCAATCGCAAGACTTGCCGCTTTTGACAACCACGGATCGTAATAAATCTCGAAATGAGAGATCGGAAGGATCGATATCGCCTTTGGTTGGCGGGCTTTCTCGTAGGTCGCCTTGACTGCCCAGAGCGGAACTAGTTTGTCCTTTTCGCCCGGAATCAACAGTAGCGCCGTTGGGGCCATCAAATGAACCAAACTCACCGGGTCGAACTCACGCATTTTTTCCAACGATTCAAGGGTCACTTCGTTTCGCCAGTTTGGCGCGAACTCCTTGAGCGCCATGTATTCCTCATAAGCTTCCTGACCCGGTAGCACGCAAGCTTCGCCCCCGGGAGCGACCACCTTCATGTATTTCACAATTCCAGTTTTGTGGCGTTCGATGCGGTCTTTGATTAGGAGTTCTCCAACCCGAGCCCAGCCCTCGGGATCCTTTGCCTGACGGGACTCTGGGTTCAAAGTTGACGGTACTTGGGCAACAACTGCCTTCACTCGCTTGTCGAAGGTGCCCACGCAAAGAACAAGACCACCACTGTAAGAGGTTCCCCAAACGCCGATTCTCTCTGAGTCAACCTCCGGTCGGTCTGAAAGCCAAGAAACGGCGTTGCGGTAGTCTTCCACCATGTCGTGAGCGAAAATTTGATTTCGAGGATCACCTTCACTTTCACCCCAACAACGGTAATCGAAGATCAATGTGACGAATCCAGCCGCGGTGAACCGCTCTGCAACATTCGCCATCCCCATCTCCTTAACGCCCGCAAAGCCGTGCGCCATAACTATCCCTGGTACTTTCTGTACCTCATCCAGGTTGTCTGGCACATAGAGCCAACCACGACAAAGCAATCCTTTGCTCGTAAATTCTATGCTTTGAGGCATTTCCATCTTCTTTTAACGGGTTGAGACTGGATTTATGATTGATGTCAGCATGATTATCGCCAACAAGTAACCACCCAATATTTCGTACTAACCGATTTGGGTCCTGCATCAGTAAAGACTTATTTATTGCCGAACGGGTGATTTATTGAGACTAACCCACGACGACAACCCATGTCAAACCGGGGAATAGATAAGCTTCAGAGCCAACGGCCGAAACCTTCATAGATAGGCAGGTAGGTCATGGCTATCTTACGAAAACAGGGGCGCGGGAAACGGCAGGTTACTTGCCAGCCTCCATAAGTATCAGAGAAGACGTCGAATTTGCATTTAGCAAATGGATATCATCGGCTTACCTTGGGTGCCACCCATAACGTTAACCCTTTAACCAAAGGAGGTCGGCCATGAATCTTTCAAAAGCAGCCAAAATCTGGATCGATTACCATAAGACCCATTCGAAAAAAAA
>JASJGU010000162.1:0-2641 GCA_033791385.1 Desulfuromusa sp. | reverse complement strand
GGGACGCTAATGACATATCAAAATATTCAACTCACTGGGTTTACAACCAGGTTATGGACCATCTCGATGTTGGTATTATCGTTCTTGATGATAAGGAAAAGGAGATCATCTACCAAAATAATGCCGCTGAAATTATTCTTCAAAAAAGCTTGAACGACCCTGATTATCAGAATATTTCCCAGATGTTACTCACCGAATCAAACCAGACCGGCACCTCGGAAAACGCCCTTGAGTTCCGCTCTGGAAACCGGCTGATGGGTTATTCCATCTACAATATTTCTACAGATTGCAACTGTATCTTAATCCGCGACATCACCGAAAAATCGCGTTTAATGTCGATCGCTGAAGCGGTCAACGTCATGGATAATACCAGCTACATTTTCTCCAGTATCCGCCACGAGATCGGCAACCCGATTAACTCAATAAAAATCACCATGAGTGTCCTCAAGCACAAACTGGACAAGTTTTCTCCCGAGACAATTGAAGAATATGTTGAGCGTTGTCTCGTAGAAATCTCCCGGGTTGAGTACCTTTTGAAATCATTGAAAAATTTCAGTCTGTTTGAAAACATTCAACTTAAAGATACTGATTTAAAGGCATTTCTTGAAAAGTTCCTCTTTATGGTTAAATCCGACTTTGAAGCTATGGGCGTTCCTGTCAAAATAAAGCTCACCGAGCAGCAGACAGTTACGAAAATTGATCCCCGGGCGTTTCAACATGTCTTGCTAAACTTACTTACAAATGCCAAAGCGGCACTGGAGAACAACGACAATCCCGAGCTTCTTTTGGATTTGGATCGTAAAGATGGGCTGATCTGGCTACGGATTCAAGACAACGGCTGCGGCATTCCGGCAGAAGACCTGCAGAACATTTTCAAACCTTTCTACACCACGAAAGAAGATGGAACGGGACTGGGATTGGTAATTGCCAGAAAAATGCTGGCCCAGATGAACTGTAGCATTGAATTTCAGAGCCAGGAAGGAACTGGCACAATCATCACTATCTTGATGCCGGAGGCAACGGATGTCCTTCCAGCTGGCACATAAAAACCTGCTGATCATTGATGACGACCAGCTCTTCTGTGATGCATTTCGGGAGGATCTGAGCGATTCAGGCATGTCGGTACTGCTGGCCCACACCGGCGCCGATGGCATCCGCATATGCAAGAACGACAGAATTGATGTGGTCCTGCTTGACCAGCATCTGCCTGACGCGCAGGGAGTAAACCTGTGTCAGGAAATCCTCGCCTGTAATGATGAAATCAAGATCATCTTCGCAACCGCTTACCCTGAATTCAGCAACGCCGTCGACGCAATTAAAGCCGGGGCCTATGATTATCTATCAAAGCCCTTTGAACTCGAAGAATTGCGCTTGCACCTTAATCGAGCTTTCGAAGCTCAGGCCTTCGAGCGCGTTCAGCAAGTCCATGAATATCAAAGTCACAAAGACAGTGAAGAAGCAACCCTGGTCTCTTCCAACGGAGGGCTCTCCGCAGTCGAGCGACTGATCGATTTAGCTGCAGTTGAGAATGCTCCAGTTCTGATCACCGGAGAAACCGGCAGCGGTAAAAATGTGGTCGCCAAAGCAATCCATTATCGCAGCGCCTATCGAGAGGCTCCTTTTGTCAGTATCAATTGCGCATCACTTCCGGAAACCTTGATTGAAGCAGAACTGTTCGGGGTTCATAAAGGAGCCTTTACCGGTGCAACAACCAATAAAAAAGGCCTCTTCGAGATGGCTGAAGGTGGGACGGTTTTTCTCGATGAAATTGGTGAAATGCCCCTGCACCTGCAAGCCAAGCTCCTCAGCGTGCTTGAAGAGAAGAAAGTTCGCAGGCTTGGTGGGGTGACAGAGTTTCCGATTGCAGTGCGAGTAATCGCCGCGACCAACATCGATTTGGATCGGGCCCTCAGCAATAAAACTTTCCGTGAAGACCTTTACTATCGGTTAAACGTATTACATATCAATCTGCCGGCTTTACGTCAGCGACCTGAGGATATTGCTGAACTTTGTGAGTATTTTATCGCCAAAGCCGCCAGAGGTCGGGCTATTCGAATATCTTCCGATGAAGTGGATCGCTTAACTGCGTACAGCTGGCCTGGAAATGTACGGGAACTGAAGAATATCATCGAACGGGCTGTCATTCTTCAGCAGGACGGCATTATTACCCCGTCCAAGATGATCGATAACGATCCTCAGCCGCCAAGCACACAACGCTCTGCCGATAACAGAATCATCCCCTTGGAAGACATCGAAAAAACACATATCCTAAATGCATTCAATCAACTCGATAAAAACTACACCCACACGGCCAAAGCTTTAGGAATTGGCTTATCGACGCTCAAACGAAAGCTTAAAAACTACCAAAACAACAACTGATCTCTGCGCACCCCCTACCCATTCAAAATGACCTACTAGCTCAAACTGACCTATCTAAATGAGCTAGCTTATGACAAGCCGATCTCATTCACCCCACGTAAGCCTCTGTAATTTAAGGTGCTATATCTTCTCAAAAAACTGGCACATAGCTTGCGATTGATATGTCTTGTGCAAGGAGGTCAGTCAATGAAGAGTATTTTGATTGTAGATGATGAACAACCCTTCCTTTTGAGTCTGCAAGAAGGTTTAAGCGACGAGCCGG
>JASJGU010000161.1:0-27635 GCA_033791385.1 Desulfuromusa sp. | reverse complement strand
ACGGTCATCAACTTCGGTAAAAAAATTGCTGAAGGCACTCCAGCAGAGATCCAGAAAAATCCCGCGGTCATTGAAGCATACCTGGGAAGTGAGGATGACGATGAGTAACGACGTCCTGTTTGAAATAAAAGATCTTGAGGTTTCCTACGGCAGCATTGCTGCAATAAAAGGGATCTCACTCGAAGTACACAAAGGTGAAATTGTCACTATTCTCGGTGCCAATGGGGCGGGAAAAACCACCACCATGCGCACCATCAGTCAGTTGCTCAAAGCCAAATCGGGTTCCATCAAGTTTAAAGGGGAGGAACTCACCCAACTTCCAGCACATAAAATCGTCAAGTTAGGGATCAGCCACTCTCCAGAAGGTCGCCGGGTATTTGGCATTCTCACTGTCGAAGAAAATCTGATGTTGGGCGCTTTTGTGAGAAGTAGAGTGAATAAGGAAACGCTAGAATGGGTTTATCAACTCTTTCCGCGGTTGAAAGAACGGCGTAAACAATTGGCAGGAACTCTCTCTGGTGGTGAACAACAGATGCTTGCAATCGGGCGCTCGCTGATGAGCGACCCTGAAATGCTGTTACTTGATGAGCCATCACTTGGCCTTGCTCCAATTCTGGTTAAAGCAATCTTTGAACAAATCAAGATAATTGCAGAAAAAGGACTGACTGTTCTGCTGGTCGAACAGAACGCCAAGGCGGCTCTAAAGCTTGCCGATCGCGGCTACGTCCTTGATGTCGGAACAATAGCCCTGTCAGGAACATCAGCGGAGTTATTGGCATCAGAAAAAATCCAGGAGGCTTACCTGGGCAAGAAAAGTTGATTTTATATAAAACAACAACAATCAGAACCGTTCTCAACTTTCCCATATCCGTTCTATTGTCGAAACCAACAGGAGCGAAACCATGAATCTCAAAGATATTCTCGTTCATATCGACAATCGCCCAACCTGTACCTCCCGTTTGGAAGTTTCCATCAGGTTGGCCGTACAACAACAGTCACTATTAACTGGCATCTATATTATTCCGCACCCTCACTTTGTTGCACACCAACAGAATACACAGCAGCTCGCTGCTGAAGCAGAGCAGCGCTTTAAACAAGCAACTGATGCTGCGGGCCTCTCTTCTACATGGATTTGTATCGACAGTCTCAAAAGTGAATTGAACGTACCCAATGCACTGAACCTGCACGCTCACTATCGCGACCTTCTGGTTATCAGTCAAACTGATACAGAAGCTCCACACCGAACAATTCCGGACAATTTGCCAGAAAAAGCAGTACTTGGCTCTGGCCGACCCGTCTTGATTGTCCCCTATGTTGGGGCATTCAACCATGACTTCAAGCGAATATTGATGGCGTGGCGTGGCGGGCCAGAATCATCCCGTGCTCTACATGATTCAATGCCAATCCTGCGCACGGCCAGCCATGTAAAAGTTATCACCGTTCAAGGACGAGATGGCGACGAAGCATATCAGTCCCATGATGCTGATATATGCAAACATATGACTCGTTATCAATTGCCACTATCCTGTGAAAAACGGGTGAGTGGACCTCTGTGTGTTGGAGACATGCTATTGAATAGCTGTTCCGATTCTGGTGCTGACCTGCTGGTCATGGGGGCAACATCTCAATCACGCCGAGGCTACCAGATTTTGGGAGAAACTGGTCAGCATCTGCTCAAATATATGACTGCCCCGGTTCTTATGTCGCACTGATGCCATCAATGTTCCACCGAAGCAGATAATATCTATAATGTCTTATCGTGCCGGATCCGTAAAAACGACGGGAATTTTGGAATACCTGATTGGTATTTCCCATAAAATTTAAAAGTAATAACTTCGCCCACTGCGGGTGGATTTTCGCGTTCTTTATCACTGAACCCCGTGCCAATTTTGAACGGTATCCCGCCATCCATTTTCACCAACAGGGAACCAAGACGACTAATATGTCTCCCTTGTCCCGGAAAGTGTGCAATAACCGTCGCCTCGGCATCCTGAGAGCTTTTCACCTTGAGGATTTCCATACTGCGTCCAGCGGTATAGAGAGCATCTGGCTTACGGACGATCAGCCCCTCCCCTCCAAGGTTTTCAACCCGCTCCAATTCCTGTTGCAGGTGCGTTTGACCGCGAACCAAGATCTGCGGAATGACAAAGGCGTAAATTGATGGATGGACGTCAAACCAGTTCTGGACAGTTTTTATCCGCTGCGTAAATCCACCGGGAGCATCCGGCACATCGAAAATAGCAAACTTAAGACTTAGCCAACCGTCATGCGGCAGTTTGTGTTTAACAATACCCGCCGTCTGCTCAAAAGTGCCACGACCGCCCCAGAGTTCCCCTTCCAACGGAAAACCGGGCAAGTCATGAACAAATTCTGGAGGTGGGCTCAGGAGATGACCATTCTTCGAAAACAGTTGCTGCCCGTCCCAGTAACCACGCACCCCATCAAGCTTTTCACTCATCAACCATCCATCTATATCAACCTGTTCCGAATAGACTTTTGGTAACATGGGTTCAGCCGCCTGTGCCCGTCCTAACGACAACAAACCGCAGCACAACAGCAGACAAATAATTTTACCCCAATTGATATCTGGCAATTCAACTCTCCTCAGACTTTGGTGATTTTTTACAACATGAGTGATTCTAACAATGATTTCTGTACAATATCTGACTGCGGTTATATCTGGTTGAAAAAATCACTCGCAGCCAACTTCCAAATATGCAATTCTCCACCCTGTTGCAATTTGCAGAGAGAATCCGCTATGGCTCTTAATACAAACAGCCCACTCTACCAGTCCATTTATAATCAGGTACGCCAGATACCGCCCGGTTACGTCACCACCTATGGACAGATCGCCAGAATAACCTGTTGCACAGCACGCACTGTCGGATTTGCTATGGCAGCTCTGCCAGATGGTAGCGATGTTCCATGGCAGCGGGTGATTAACAGTCAGGGGAAAATCAGCCCCAGAAACAATGGTGAGGGAAATATCCTGCAGCGCGATCTGTTAGAAGCTGAGGGGCTCCACTTTGACCATAAGGCAGAGATCGACCTAAATAAGTATGGCTGGAATTTTCTGGAATAGTGAAATGGCTTAGTAATAAAGAAAATCAATAATGAAAATTACTGTTCTGGTCGCGATCAAGAACCAAAAAACCTAATCGGACAGCGATGTCCCTTGGATAGAAAAATGAATAACAACCAGTCAGATCCAGAAAACGACCCACACAATATTTATGAGCCGGTTGCGTATCCGCCACCCCCAAAAAAGAGTCTGCTGCGCAAGCTCGGCCCGATTGGTCTGTTGCTGTTTTACCTTTTTGGCAAACTCAAATATCTGGGAGTCATCCTGCAGATTGGCAAGTTCAAAACCTTTATCACTATGCTGATCAGCATTTGGGCTTATGCCATGTTCTGGGGCTGGCCCTTTGCGGTCGGTTTCGTCGCACTGCTATTTATTCATGAGATGGGGCATGTTGCCGCCCTGCGGATGCTGGGTATCAAGGCAACGGCGCCTATGTTCATCCCCTTTATGGGAGCCGTTATCGGCATGAAACAGATGCCTGAAAATGCCTTTGCTGAAGCGGTGATGGCCTATGGCGGCCCGCTGCTCGGCACTTTGGGAGCAATCGTCTGCGCCGGGATTGGTTTACTGACCGGCAATCCCTTCTGGTACGCCCTGGCAATGACCGGTTTTCTACTCAACCTGTTCAATCTGTTGCCGATCTCTCCTCTCGACGGTGGCCGGATCATCGGCGTGATCAGTCCTAAATTATGGATCGTCGGATTAATCGGAGCAATCGCCCTGTTTTATTACACCTGGTCACCAATTATTGCCCTGATTATTATCATGGGCAGTTTTCAGATTTATTCATCGACAAAGCGTTCAGCGGAAGAGAAGGCTCGCTATTATGCGGTGACTCCGGGCAAACGGATCGCCATGGGTGCCGCCTTTCTGGCGCTGCTGGCGGTGACCTCAGTCGGTATGCTGGCGATGCAGATCCCACTGGATAATTTCCAGCGGCATGGAAGTGCCCCTCAGGAGATACCAGAGGACAATAATTCACTGATTCGCATTCGCTAGGAGACCATTCCGGGCCGCAAGCGAAAATTTCATTCTACAACGCCGTCAATCTTTCTTTTTCATAAATTTATTAAACATTCCCTTTGATTGAGGCGCTTGTTCACGGCGCAAGTTAATCAACCGTAATTCGCGCAACGCTTCGGTACAATCGGGATTGGCCTGAACTGCCATTTCGAAAGATTTCTCCGCCTGTCGCTCTTTCGCTTGGGAGTGATAAACGTGGCCAAGGTAGAGATGCGTTAAATCAAAACTTGGATTTATTTCACGGGATGCCAGCAGAACCTCCAGTGCCTGGTTCTGAACATCGAGTTTTTCCGGAGCAGACTTAAACAGTGCCCAAGCAAAAAAGGTCATGTATTCCGACTCTTGCGGGCTTAATTCTATCGATCTTTGCAACGCCTTAGCGGCGGCACCAAAACGTCTAACCTTCAACAGTGCACGCCCTTCCTGATAGGAAGTTTCTGCCTCAATCACCTGATTAATATCAATGGACTTCCTCGGTCCAGCCACCAATTCATCAAGATAATCAGAACAGGTATCAGGATCACTGAGAATCGTATATGCCTGAGTGATATATTGGAACATTTCATTAATTTTGCTACTCATCTCACCTGACAAGCCACTCCCTAGAAAGCGGTCCGGGTGGTATTCTTTGGCCAGGCGATAATAAGCTTTCCGCGCTTCTCCGGGACCACACTGTCGCCCGAGTCCCAAAGCTTCAAAATAATCAGAATCCATGATGCGCTTATAATCATCAAGAATTTTATGCCGCAGTTTTTCATCAATGATTTCAGTTCCAGCGTCTCCAGGGATGTCGTCAACCACGCCCTTTTCAGGGATTGTACTACGTTCCAGCATTTCAGAAATCATCAACGCAGCCAACACTTTCTGAACTTCACGCCGAGCCAGCGGGTGCTGTTGTAAAATTTTATCTAAAGTTTTCACCCCCAGACAATTTTTAAATATTGCCTCCCCCCGCTTGCTTAATTCTATATCCTGAAAACGATATTGAGGATTACTCGCTTGCTTCAGATAATCTTCACTGAATGGATAGAGGAAATCATCCAACTGTGTTGGAATCCAGTAACGGTTGATCCCCTGCATAATCAAAGCGGCGGGCGTCAATTTAATTCTGGTAACATTCTTTTTAAAATCCTTGCCAGGAACAAATTGGTAGGTGCCGCTCCGCCAGGCAAAGGTTGAGAGGAGTTTATCTGTCACCTGGCGAACCAAAACTGCCTGTACTTCCTGAGGAGTCAGCAAGCCCATCTCAATCAGAACAGTCCCCTGTAGCCGACCAGATTGCTTACTTTGCTCAACCGATTGATCGCAATCAACTTGCGTAATAACTCCCTCTTTTACCAGCATCCGACCAAGACACTCACTTAAAACATTAGAACGGGAGAAAATCGGGTAACCGTCTTTTATATAGATAATTTTTTTTGCGTTTCCCCGCTGCAGGTGCAGTAGTCCGGTCGCTTTTTCCCGGTAAAGTTGCTGTAGTTGCAATGGGACTGTGTAATCGGAAAGAGACTGTATTTTCGGAGCGGTGTCTTGCGTAGTTTCGTCAGGCAAAAGAACGCGTTCCAACAAATTCTGCAAATCTTGTCCAGTGAAGGGTTTGAGTAAAAAATCGTCGGCACCATAATCTTTTTTCGCTTCGGCAATCTGTTCCGGGCTGTGAAATATAGCGGTAATCATCACGACTGGCAGGTTTCGGGTATTATCATGTTTGCGTAACGCCCTACATATATTGGGTCCAGAAATTTCCGGCATATTGATATCGATCAGAACCAGCTGGAAATCTTCCGTCAACAGCTTGCGTAAGCCAATTGCACCACGATCGGTTGCTACTACCTGAAAACCAGCGGCTGAAAGTGCCTGCTGTAAAAAGTCGCGCAAGTCGCGATCATCATCGATAATCAAAATCTTTTTATTCATAGCAAGTCCCCTCCATCAAGAACCGCTTTTGGTTTAAGATATTTATCCAGAAGTTCACGGATTTCCCCGGTCACAGTTCGGTATTCTTTGAGAAATTTCTGTTCCGGCTGTAGCCCTGGACCACCATAACCAAGACTGCATGCAGCCTTTCTGAAGCCCTTATTGTGCGCAGAAATCTCATTGATTGACTGATCATACAAAAGTCGCAGTTTATTTTCCAAGCGCCGGAGGAACTTATAACCACTTATCAACAATCTGGCATCATCCTGCGGAAGAATATGCTTTTCCGCCATACATTCCAACAAATTAACAGTATTTTGTGTGCGCAGCGACTTAATTTTATCAGCATGTAAAAGTTGCAGGTATTGCGTGATAAATTCGACATCGACCATCCCGCCACGGCCCGTCTTGATATTAAACAGATCATCACGTTCCTGGGCCTTCTCCAATTCCATTCGCTGCCGAAGACGGTAAATTTCCGTTTGCAAATTTTCTGGCACCGGACGCTCAAAAGTCAATCTGGAAATAACCAGCTGCAGCTGATCAATAAATACCGTCGGTCCACACACCACTCGTGCCTTGGTCATAGCCTGCCGCTCCCAAGGCTGTGCTGAATCCTGATGATAACGCTGAAACGCTGCCAGACTGGTCACTAACGGCCCTTGGTTTCCCGATGGCCGCAACTGGGTATCAATCTTATAAACCGCCCCTTCTCGAGTCACCAGAGTGAGGACAGTAATGATCCGTTGTGCCAGCTTGGCAAAATATTCATGATTACTGATTTGCCTGAACCGCTCAGAATCGGTTCCGACAACCGGCTGGGTTTCCCCTTCCTGTTCATAGATAAAAATAACGTCCAAGTCTGAGTGATAGTTCAACTCAAGTCCACCTAATTTTCCCATACCGATGATAGCAAAAGCGGTTTCTTCCTTTTGTCCACCCGTACCGACTGAAAAAGGGGCACCGAATCGACTAGCCAGTTCATGTCGTGCCATTTTAAACGCTTGTTCCAGGCACACTTCAGCGAGCCAGGATAGCTGTTTTGCCCCCTCTCCCTGTTTCACCTCTCCGTGTAAATCACTCAGAGCAATGCGCAAAAACTCCTCATTACGAAAACGGCGCAAGCCATCTAACTGGAATTCATAATCTTCTGCCATAGCCAGTTGATCAACCAGATCTGCGTTCAACTGCTGGCGATCCTTGGTAGCAACAGCATAAGAGCGGGAAACCAGCGTATCCAGAAGCTCTGGCCTCTGGATAAAAATCCGCGAAAGCAATTGACTCGAACCGAACAGAGCAATCAATAACTTAACAATTGCTGAATTTTCAACCAACAGAGAGAAAAAAGAATTCTGGGCTCGGATACTGCGTAAAAAATCTTCCAGATTATTCAGTGCCTGATCTGGATTTGGTGAAGCAAGTAGTTCTTCTATTAACAGTGGCGCCAGTTTGTCGAGGCAGCGTCGCCCACGCCGGGTTAACCGTTTGTTCGGATCGCCGCCACGCAACATCAATAAACTGTCATAAGCAGCGTTTGGATTTGTGAAACCCTTTGCCTCAAGAAGATCCTTGACCAGATCGGAGTCAGACTCAGGATCAAAAATAAAATTGACCTCAGGACGAACCTCCTGCTCCTCTTCCTCTGCTGAATAAAATAAATCTTTGAAAATATGACTGACATTCTGGCGATGTTTTTCCAGATCTGAAAAAAAATCAGCATAACTGGTAAAGCCACAACGTCGTGCCAGCACATCAAGTTCACGCTGGTTCTGTGGCAAAGAATGGGTCTGCTGCTCTTGTACGACCTGTATCCGATGTTCAACCATTCTTAAAAACTGATATGCCTCGCCAAGCAACCGTTGATCTGCCGGCGTGATCAGCTCTTCTTCTTGCAGCAGCTGCAACATCTGTAAAGAGTTACGACATTGTAAGTGCGGTCGCGTACCGGCATTCACCAACTGTTGCGTCTGAATAAAAAATTCGATCTCTCGAATTCCACCCCGTCCCAGCTTAAGATTGCGCTCCCCTTCCGCCTTGCGACTGAGGCTGGTGTTTATTTTCTGCTTCATCAGCTTGATATCCTCGATCATGCCAAAATCGAGATAGCGCCGATAGATAAATGGCTTGAGTCGTTGTAGCAACTCATCACCCAAAGCAATGTCTCCGGCCACTGGTCGAGCCTTAATTAACGCCGCTCGCTCCCAGCTCTGGCCCCACGATTCATAGTAAGCTTCGGCACCATTTATGGAGACAGCCAAATCACCGTTATTGCCATCAGGGCGCAATCCAGTATCAACCCGGAAAACAAAACCATCTGCAGTGACCTGATGCAGAGCCCCGGTCAGCTGCTCCGCCAACTTGACAAAATAGCGATGCAGGCTGATTTTTTCATCACGGCTCCCACCGGAAGTTTCACCACAATTTGAGGAATAACAGTAGATCAGATCGATATCTGAGGAAAAATTCAGTTCATGACCGCCAAACTTTCCCATTCCAAGGATAGTCATTGTCGCAATTCGGGTTTCCCCCGCTTCATCCTCCTGCAGTGGTTGCCCGTATTCTTCCTCTAATTGTAACCCACAGAGTTCATAGGCACGCTGTAAACATGCTGCCGCAAGACCTGATAGTTCTTCCATGACCTCGATCAGCGCAGCAAACCCACACAGGTCACGACTGCCAATCCGCAGAATTTGTGCCGCTTTATAGCAGCGCAAACCCGCTTGCAATTCTAAAAAATCGGCATCATCAGGGATCGTTTCACGCAAATCGTTCAACATCTGCGTTTCACTGCGGGAATGATCTATTTCACCATCGATAAATAAGCGTTCGAAATAGATTTTGCGGCGGCAGAGAATTCCAGCCAGAAAAGGGGAGCCACCGAGAACCGTCAACAACTGCCGGCGCCGCATGGAATCGGTCAGAATTACTGTTAACTGATCAATTGCAACAACATCAAACAGTCGTTCCAGAACATTCAAAGCGCAGTCTGGATCAGCTGTCGTAAAAGCCTCTGCCAGAATTTCAGTCAGTAGATTTTGATCCAGCAGCCGCTCGCCAATCAACTTGAGATTGGTTTTCGCTTTTTCCCCTTCAAGCAAGGCAAAGCTATCGAGCCAGACGACGAGATTCTCCTCATCGTCACCCAACAAAGCCAGTTTCACCTCAATCTCTTGTTGTTCCGGGATCATTTACAACCTTTTAGCGATGCTTGACGATTTGGTTAAGTCCGGTCAGATAATCGCCATCGACAATGCCATATTCAGTAATGATGGCCGTAACGAGACGATGCGGAGTGACGTCGAAAGCGGGATTGCGGACACTGATACCTTCTGGAGCCAACTGCAGATCCTTATAATGAGTAATTTCCCGGCCATCCCGTTCTTCAATCGGAATCAGACTGCCATCGCTCAAACTCAGATCAATGGTCGAAATCGGTGCGGCAACATAAAAGGGGATGTTGTGTTCTTTAGCCAGAATCGCCACCGTATAGGTGCCAATTTTATTTGCAACATCACCATTTGCTGCAATCCGGTCGGCTCCGACAATGACACAGTCGACCTCCCCTTTGCTCATCAGGTATCCGGCCATATTGTCACAGATCAAAGTAACGGGAATATTTTCTTTTTGCAGCTCCCAGGCAGTCAGTCGTGCCCCCTGCAGGAAAGGACGGGTTTCATCGGCAATCACCGAAATTTTCTTTCCCGCCTCCACCGCTGCCCGAATCACCCCGAGGGCGGTTCCATAGGCCGCCGTTGCCAGCGCTCCCGCGTTACAGTGAGTCAGAACCCGAGCACCATCAGCAAGCAGCGGTTCGCCATGTTGCCCCATCTGCCGATTCGCCTTTTCATCTTCTTGGGTTATTGCCAGAGCTTCGTATTCTAAACCAATTTTCAGTTCTAGAACGCTACGTTCGAGGTTGGATTGGGTGAAATGCTTCATCCGTTCGAGAGCCCAGAAAAGATTGACAGCGGTTGGACGAGTTGCCGCCAGAACAGCACAAACTTTTTCAAACTCCTGATAAAAGTCCCAACTTGATTCCGTTTCAATATCCCGTGCTCCAAACCAGGCGCCAATCGCGGCAGCCACACCGATTGCTGGAGCTCCGCGTACGACCATCGTACGAATCGCCTCAGCAACTTCCTGATAAGTTTTATAGGAGTGCCAGACCTCTTCTGCAGGCAGTAAACGCTGATCCAGCATTTGACATTGACCGGCAATAAAACGGATCGGGCGAATAACTCGGTCATCGATAGGGCAGGTTGACATTTTTTCTCCAATCCGTCGGGGCGCGGCAAGCAGTGCCCCTACATTCAGGACAATTTCTTTTTCAGCAACTGATTCACCATTCCCGGATTTGCCTTGCCTTTGCTTGCCTTCATTACCTGGCCAACAAAAAAGCCCATCATTTTCTCTTTGCCACCCTGATATTCGGCAACCTGAGCCGGATTAGCAGCAATCACCTCATCAACGATGCTCTCTATCGCTCCAGTATCCGTAACCTGCTTCAAGCCCTTTTCCGCGATAACTTCATCAGCACTCTTGCCATTCTTCCAAACTTCTTCAAAAACCGTCTTGGCAATTTTTCCGGAAATTGTATTGTCATCGATCCGTTGTAAAATTCCTGCAAGCAATTCCGGCGTAACCGGACAGTGGCCGATAGTCAACCCATGCTCTTTTAATCCCCCGAGAACTTCACCCATGACCCAATTGGAACAGATCTTGGGTTTGTCATAGAGAGCCACTAATGCCTCAAAATATTCGGCCAAGAGGCGCTCTGCAGAAATAACTCCGGCGTCATAGGCTGGCAGACCCATCTGGTCCTGATAGCGTTGCAACTTGACCGCTGGAAGTTCAGGCAAACTGTTGCGAACCTGTTCCACCCAGTCAGCAGAAACCTGCAATGGCAGCAGATCGGGGTCAGGAAAGTAGCGATAATCATGAGCCTCCTCCTTGCCACGCATCGAGCGACTGACCCCGGCATCTGGATCGAAAAGCCGAGTTTCCTGCACCACCCTTTCTCCAGCGTCAATCACATCAATCTGCCGTTCCACCTCATACTCAATGGCCTGCTTGATATAGCGGAAAGAGTTGAGGTTCTTCAGCTCAGATCTGGTCCCTAATTCCTCCTGCCCCCACGGACGGATCGAAACATTGGCATCACAACGGAAGGACCCTTCTTCAAGATTGCCATCACAGATGCCAAGATAGACCACAATCTGATGCAACTGTTTGAGATAGGCAATCGCCTCCTCGGAACTGCGCATATCGGGTTCGGAAACCACTTCCAGCAACGGAGTACAAGCTCGGTTTAAATCAACCGATGAACTGTTGTCCTCGTTGTGCAGCAATTTCCCAGCATCCTCCTCCATATGGATACGGGTAATCCCGACCCGCTTTTTACCCAGCTCGTCGGTCTCGATATCCATCCAGCCATGCTCGCAAATTGGCAACTCAAACTGTGAGATCTGGTAACCTTTCGGCAAATCGGGATAAAAATAGTTTTTCCGGGCAAAAATCGAATCGGGAGCAATTTGGCAATTAGTTGCCAGCCCCGCCTTGATGGCATCATCAACAACCTGTCGGTTGAGTACCGGTAAAGCGCCAGGCATGCCAAGACAGACCGGACAAGTCTGACTATTGGGAGATTGTCCAAACTCAGTTGGACAACCACAGAAAATTTTCGTTTTGGTTGTCAGTTGGACATGAACTTCCAACCCGATAACAACTTCATATCTTGAATTCATTTTGGAATCCTATTTGAATAGCCGTAGGGGCGAATTTTGTATTCGCCTGTTGCCTTCTGACGGAATGGCGAACACATAGGTTCGCCCCTACAAATCCAATTACAGCTCGGGAACTCGGTCGTTCCAGTCGGTCGCCTGTTCAAATGCATAGGCTGCCTGAAGAATATCAGCTTCGGCAAAAGGCTTTCCAATCAGTTGCAGACCAATCGGCAACCCGTCTGCGCTGAAACCACAGGGGAGACTTAAAGCGCAAGTGCCAGCCAGATTTGTTGGTATGGTGAAGATGTCGGACAAATACATTTTCAAAGGGTCATCGATCATTTCGCCAATTTTAAATGCCGGGGTGGGTGCAACCGGGGTCAACAACAGATCGACCTGCTCAAAAATAGCGAGAAAATCCTGTCGAATCAGGGTTCGTACTTTCTGCGCTTTCAAATAATAAGCATCGTAATAACCGGAAGAGAGGGCATAGGTTCCCAGCATGATCCGGCGTTTCACTTCATCTCCAAACCCGGCGGCCCGAGTCTGCTGATACATGCCGATCAAACCTTCGCCGGTATCTTGCCGTACGCCAAAACGGACACCATCGTAGCGCGCCAGATTGCTCGATGCTTCAGCCATAGCTATCAGGTAATAGCAGGCCACCGAATAGTCGGTATGAGGAAGACTGACCTCGACAATTTCAGCGCCTAGCTGGCGATAGGTTTCAATGGCGGCTTCTACCGCCCGCTTGATGTCGGGATCAAGACCAGCAATAAAATATTCTTTCGGCAAGCCGATTTTCTTTCCCGCAACTCCCTTTTTCAAGTTCTGCAGATAATCGGGAACCGGGCAGTCAACTGAGGTCGAATCAGCGGGATCATAACCGGCGACCACTCCGAGCATTAAGGCACAATCCTCAACATTGCCCGCCACCGGACCAACTTGATCCAAAGACGAAGCATACGCGATCACTCCATAACGGGAAACCCGTCCATAGGTTGGCTTGAGGCCGACAACACCACAGTGAGATGCCGGTTGTCGCACCGAACCACCGGTATCTGTACCCAAGGTCGCAACCACCTGACCGGCAGCCACTGCAGCAGCACTGCCACCGGATGATCCACCTGGGACCCGCTCCGTATCCCAGGGATTTCGTACCACACCGGCAGCACTATTCTCACTGGAACTGCCCATGGCGAATTCATCCATATTCAACTTGCCAACAATAATCGCCCCTTGCTCCCGCAACTTGACAACAGCAGTCGCATCATAAGGAGAAACATAATTAGCGAGAATTTTGGACCCACAGGTGGTTCGAACATCCAGAGTATTGAAGATATCTTTCACCGCAACGGGAATACCGGTCAGTAGTGCTGCATTTCCCGCCGCCAACTGCTGATCAGCGACAGCGGCGGCGGCCAGAGCTTCCTCTTCGCAGACGGTGATAAAAGCATTCAGCCTGTCGTCGGTGGCTTTGATCCGCTCCAGACACGCTCGGGTTAATTCCACCGAGGTCAGCTCGCCGGATCTCAGTTTTTGGCAAATTTCTTGAATTGTTAAATCATGGAACTTCATAAATACTCCAAAGCGACAATGCCATTATTCTATAATCTTGGGAACCTTGAAACATCCTGCGACGGCTGCAGGAGCATTCTGCAATGCCCGTTCGATTCCAATCACCGGTTGGATCACATCCTCCCGGAACGCATTCGACATCGGTACCGCATGTGCCATTGGTTCAATCTCAGCAGTGTCAAGTTCGTTCAACTTCTCAACATAACCAAGGATGGCATCCATTTGACTGGTCATAATTTTCAAATCTTCCGGTTCAAGGGTCAACCGGGCCAACCGGGCTACATGTTCCACATCTTTTTGGCTGATTCTCATATTCAATCCTTAACGACTAACATTTACGACTTCCCTACATTGAACTCAATAACCGCCTGCGCAACCTGACGCAGCGCCAGACTTGTGGCTGACTCCGGATACTCAAGAATATGGGGTTGCCCAGCGTCTCCACCAATAACCACCAAGGGTTCAAATGGAACTTGAGCCAACAAAGGAATATCCGTTTTCTCTGCCAGTTTCCGAGCACCACCACTTTTAAAAATATCCGATCTTTCACCACAATGGGGGCAGATAAAACCACTCATATTTTCAACTAGCCCCACCACTGGCAACTTCAGTTCACGACAGAAACTGATTGATTTTTCGACATCTGTCAAAGCAACATCCTGAGGAGTGGTGACAACCACCGCAGCCGAACCGGAACCTAGCAGCTGCACCGCACTTAAAGGCTCATCTCCGGTTCCCGGAGGACAATCCAGTAACAGATAATCAAGTTCACCCCAGACGACATCGGCCAACAACTGTTGAATAGCACCATGCTTCATTGGTCCACGCATAATCGTTGCTTCGCCGGTTGATGCCAGCAAAAAACCAATCGACATCAGCTTCAGACCGGAAATTTCCAATGGATGAATCCCGGCATCATCTGCATTCGGGCGCTCACCCTCTAATCCCAGCATCTTCGGAATACTCGGCCCATGGATATCAATATCGAGCAAGCCAACTTTTTTTCCCTGTTCCACCAGCGCCAGAGCCAGATTAACTGCGGTGGTACTCTTACCGACCCCACCCTTACCCGACATAACAATAATTTTATTTTTAATTCCACACATCCGCTTATCCAGGGCTTGTCGCATCTGGAACTGTTTATCCTGTGGATTTCCTTGCTGTTTGATTGAGCAGGAACTGTCATTACAACCTTCACAACTTGCCATGATTCTCGATTCTCCTTCGTTTGTTGTTATACAAATCACTGAATGGCTAAGCAACCATTCATTATGTGCCTAACGCTTCAACAAGTTCTTCAATTTCTTCAGGTTCATATTCCTCATTCTGAAGAGCTATCCGGTAATTATCCAGCAATAATCCAGCAGCACGATGATCCTGCTGCTGACGATAAAGTAACAATAACTGGCTGATGATAGCATCATAGGTTGGATCGATGGATAACCCATTTTGCAGTAGCCTGGCTGCCTCTTCTTGCTGTTGCCTCCGCTGCAGCAACTGAGCAAGCAGACACAGTTGTTCCAGTCGCAATTGTGTCAGTTTTTCACGCTGCCGTGGCAATTCGCCATCCAGATCGTATCCCGATAGAAATTCTCCATCCCAAAAACGTTCCATATTCCACAAAGCATGTTCTGCCTGCCAGAAATGTTCTCGCTGCAAGTGGTATCGAGCCGACTCCATCGCTTCGACAAACAGAGAGCTATCGATCTGCATATGCCTTAGTGACAACATCCCCTTTTCCAGAATCAGATAATTGTGTTTGATATTTTGGCCAAAATGCTCTTCCAACGCCTTCCGCAAACGGGAATGTGCCGTATCAAAATTATTCCTTGCTTTACGTGATGGGCTCTCCGGCCACAGTAGCCCCATCATCAATTCGAGGCTCAAGCTATGGTTCGGAGCAATAATCAATAGGGCAAAAATTTGTCTGGATGGCTGCCCCAGCTGCTTCAGCTGAAAAGTTTCCCGCCCTAGTTGCAGCTGAAACTTCCCTAGACATGTCACTTTGAGTAAAGGAATCCGGCAATTATTTTCATCAAGGGTCGAAAGAAGATGCTGTTCCAATAATGGCTGTAGCAATATTCGTTGATAATTTTGTGTGATAAGTGGCAGCAACTCGTCAATCAATTCCAGAGAGAGGCCCCAGAAAAAAGGGAGCCTATGCCGTTTCAGGCATTCAAAAAAGTGACGAGCGTGTTCAGTTGCCCCCGGGGAGTCCCCACATCTTTCCCGAGTGACCGCCAGCCAGGCATGCAGGCCAGTACGAAAGCGCTCTTCAGTGTATTTTTCAGATTCAGCGAGACCTTCGGTAAGATATTGGCTGGCCTGCTCAAACTGTTGCAGGGCAAAACAGGTGCTGCCTGCAAGCAACAGATTCTCTACATGATAAAGAGTTCCTCCGGCCTTTCTCCGCAAATTCAGACCCGCCGCAAGATCGGATAGTGCCACTGCTGAGTCCTGACCGGAGAGAGCTTTCACCCAGCCTCTGAGTTGCAACAAACGGGCTTGCATCTGTAAGTTGTTCACCGCCTGCCCATCCAGCAGCGCGATTTCAATCGTTTCCAAGGCCTTTTGCTTTTCACCACGAGAGAGCAACAAGCTTGCAGTCTCATAGCCAAGTAGAGCAGAGATCCCCGTATGCTTCTGGATATCACGACCACAACAGTTCGATAGTGTCTTCCATTGCTGCTGCAGGCCGTCCAACTGCCCAGAAGCATGAAGCAAACTACAGGCAACAACTTGCAACAAGCTCTTAGAGAACAGGTCGCCATATTCAGAGCTGATAGCCAGCCCCTGCTCCAAGGCAGAATATGCTACCAAAAAGCGCCCCTGTTGCAGGGCATACAAAGAACGAAGCAGATTCAACTCCACCTGCTGCTCCGGCAATTGCAGCTGTTGAGCTTCTGTCAAACTGGTTGTCAGAATCTTTTCTACGGCATTTAAATCAGCAGCAAAAAACAGTTCGGCCAGTCCCAGGGCACAGGAAATCTTCAGACGTTCAATCGGCTCAACAGTAGCAAGCTGTTCGGAAACCAATTTCCTGAACGGCTCTAAGCGCTGCAACTCACGTTCAAAAGAGCTGCCAAACAAAATAGCCTGATAAACCTGCTGGGTCAGCGTCAACAGCAACCCGCGAGCATCACCGACAGCGTGAAAATGTTGATATGCCGATTCTAGCCGGTCATCGACATCAATGGACAGTTGGCGCAGATGGTTAATACCGCTGAACAGACTTATCCAGCCACAAGTGGTCACAGCATCCTTTGGAATCTGGTCGATCAAAGGGGATATGCTGGAAGAATAGTTTTTATTCAGTAGAATCAAACCAATCTGACTGAGCATCTGTGAAACAGCGGGGTATTGTTCTGCAGAAATCAGGACTCCAAGCGCTGCAGCAAAATCCTTTCTTTGGCGATACCAGTCAGCAGCAATCAAGCACACCTGTTGGCGTTCATCTGCTGCGAGATTTTGTTTTGCTCTGATGCGTAAAAGTGTTTTGATTTCTGCTCTAAGAAACAGATAACCATCTCCATCAAGCTTCTCCATGAAAGCAAGCTGATGGCGACTCAAATAATCAAAAACGGCCTCAACATCACCAATCTCACTCAATTTTTGCGCCAAGGAGACAGGAATAGTGTCAAGCAGGGATAGTTTCAACAGGGTTTGCCGCCAGGGCAATGGAAATTCGGTGACCAGTTTTTCAAAGAATTGTTTTTCATCTATATTTGCAGGATCTGGCAACTCATTGGCCAGATGGTGAAGCAACTGTTGATCCAGTTCTGCCAGTGAACCATTGCCAGAAATCAGCAAGCCACTAATCCAACGTAACCGGTCGGCATGATCCGTCAGCTGTTGCTGTAGTTGTTGGTTATACTCAACTGAACGCTGTTCATCCTTACACAGCCGCAGCATCACCTTAATCCGTGCCAGCATCTCAACATTGCTGATCGGTTGGGAAATAAAATCGTAAGCCCCGACCTCAAGTCCCTCTGCCCGCATTTCTGGTGAAGCAATATGTGCCGTCATCAAAACCAGTGAGATATTGGCGGTGCGTGGCTTTGATCGAAGTTGGCGACACATCTCAAGCCCATCCATCTGTGACATCTGCACATCGATAAAGGCACCGTCGATCCATTCATGCTCTGCCAGATCCAGCCCTTCTCTTGCAGAAGAAGCGGTCAAAACCCGAACCTCGGGGAGATCAAGTTCAATAATCTTAACCAGCAATAGCACATTGGTTGGGTTGTCATCCACCAGCAGCAGGGTAAATTGTCTCTGTGTCTCAACCATACTCAAACCGGCATCAGTCCAGCAAATTTCAGCAATAACTTTTTTGAGCCCACCGAATTGAAATAAACGATAACCTTCTGCTTATCGCCACTTCCCTCCAGCCGCCGCACGGTTCCAATGCCAAATTTGACGTGCCGCACCCGTGCTCCCAAGCGCAAACTACCGGCATCATCCGGTATCCTTTCCCGATTTGCGACCTGACACTGAGTGGCAGTAACCTTAGTCTCTGATGGAAGAGTTGTTTCCTTTTCAGCAACCAGATCGGCTAAAGATGCTAGATTGTGGACAGTTTCTGGCATTTCTATCCCTGTCTCAGCCGATTCAAAATCAGTCAGAAGCTCTGGTGGAATTTCGGTCAAAAATCGGCTTGGCGGATTGAACTGGTAAGTCCCATAAACCCGTCTGCGCCGCGCATGCGAGAGATATAATCTCTGCATTGCCCGGGTCATACCGACATAGCAGAGTCGCCGTTCCTCGGCAAGATCCTCACCCAGGTCACCAGAACGGGAATGGGGAAATAGCCCTTCTTCCATTCCGGTCATAAAAACGACCGGAAACTCCAATCCCTTGGCCGAGTGCAGCGTCATCAAAGTTACTCGTTGCTGGGTCGCATCATATTTATCAAGATCGGTGATTAAAGCGATCTGCTCCAAGTAATCGTGTACCGACGCACCAGTAGTGGCCTGTTCTTCCATCCCCACCAGTAACTGCTCAAGATTTTCTAGCCGATCTTTGGCTTCTTGCTTACCATCACTGGTCAGCGCCCCTGCGGCTTCTTCTTGGAGTGCCGGACCATAGCCACTGACATTGATCAGTTCAGCCATCAATTGCGGATAAGGAATTCGCTCCAAGCGAGCAGTGAAATCATCGATCAAAGTTAAAAAATCAGAGACTCTCTTAACAGCCACTCCCTTTAAAGCATTGCGTTCCAAAGCTACTCGACAGGCGGGCAGGAACCCACCACTTTCCATTTCAAATACTGCAATTCGCTCAACTGTCGTATTCCCAATACCACGAGCTGGGACATTAATAATCCGTCGTGCTGCCAGCGAATCTTTAGGATTGACCAGAATCCGCAAATAGGAAAGAGCATCTTTGACTTCGAGGCGAGAATAGAACTTGACCCCACCAAACATTACATACTTAATTTTTTCACCCAGCAAAGCCTGTTCAAGAGCTCGCGACTGAGCATTGGTTCGATAGAATATCGCAATGTCGCGCAAGCCAAAACCCCGATTTTGCAGTCGGACAACTTCTCTCGCAACAAAACAGGCTTCGTCAAGATCATCAGAGGAGGCTTCAATATGAATCAAATCACCCGAAGGATTATCAGTCCATAGCTCTTTTTCCCGCCGATCATCATTATGACCAACAACTCCCCCTGCAGCTTGGAGTATTGTCTGGGTTGAGCGGTAGTTCTGCTCCAACCGGATAATTGTTGCCCCTGAAAAATCACGATCAAACCCCAGGATATTACCAACCTCAGCACCTCGCCAACGATAGATCGATTGATCATCATCGCCAACGACACAAAGATTAGTTTTCGGCCCGAGCAGCAATTGCATCAACCGATATTGAACCCGATTGGTATCCTGAAACTCGTCAATAAGAAGATGAGAAAAGCGCTCTTGCCAGCGCTCACGAACATCTGCATATTCTTCAAAAAGCTGCACTGTCAATAACAGCAAGTCCCCAAAATCAACCGCGTTGGCAGATTTCAACTGCTGTTGGTATTGAGCGTATAATTCTGCCAGTAGCTGCTCATCCGAGCGAATATCATCAAGGGAGTCAGGAAGCAAACCCTGATTTTTTGCCCGATCAATAAAAGAGGCGGCTGCTCGAGGCTTTAAAACTTTTTCTGATATTTTTTGTGTTTTGAGAAGATCACGAAGCAGGCGTAACTGATCTTGATCATCATAGATAGAAAAGTCCCTACCATAGCCAAGATGTTGAATTTCCTGGCGTAAAATACGGGCGCAGCTGGAATGAAAAGTTGAAATCCAGGGGAGTTCCCCCTCCCCCAGTAGTGCTTCAAGGCGCTTCCGCATTTCCGTCGCCGCCTTATTGGTAAAAGTCACGGCCATAATCTGCCAAGCAGGGACACCACGCTCACAAATTAGATGGGCAACCCGATGGGTCAGAGCGCGAGTTTTTCCTGAACCCGCACCGGCTAACAATAGTAAAGGGCCATCCTCGTGTAGAACCGCCTGCCGTTGCGGCTCATTTAGCGCATCCAGCAGATCAACCATCCTGTTCCCCCAAAGTTCGACTCATCAGAGCTCGATTATAGGCAGAAATCATATCGCGGCGAGAAATAATTCCATAAAGGTGGCGATGGGTTTCACGATCAACCACCGGAAGCTGTTCTATATTGCGATAACCAATCTTGCGCATCGCAGTATCCAGATCTTCCTCAGCATGCACCGTGATAACATCTGCGGTCGCAAGTTCCTTGACCACAACCAAATCCATCAGTTCCTTTTCAAATACCACCCCCATAAAATCCTGAACCGATATAATTCCGGTTAGTTCCCCAAGTTCATCAACCAAAGCGAAGTTAGTGTGATGAGTCTGCTCAATAAACTTGGCAAAGTTACCCAGTGTCATATTCTCAGGGACCGTTTCAACCCGGTGAGACATCACATCACCGACGGCAAGTCCTTTCATAATATTGCGTTCTTTTCCTGCTTCGAGATCAATGCCGAGGCGGGTCAACTCCACCGTTTCTAAACTGTCTTTCTTCAAATGCCGAGCGACAGACGTGCCGATAACACAGGCCAACATGATCGGAACAATGACCTGATAACTGTCGGTAATCTCAAACAAAAGAAAGATGGCAGTCATCGGAGCGTGGGTTGCTGCTGCCAGAAAAGCCCCCATCCCGACCAGAGCATAAGCGCCGGCTGAAAGTCCCGCAGCGGGAAAAATAAATTCCAGAACATGTCCATATGCGCCACCTGCGACAGCTCCCAAAAAAAGGCAGGGGGCAAATAACCCCCCCGGCATCCCTGATCCGAGAGTAATTGAGGTTGCTACCATTTTGGCAATGACCAACAGCGCCAATAAATACCAGGGGTGCTGACCAAGCAGAACCGTGCCGATAAATTCATAGCCGTTGCCAAAAACCTGTGGCAATCCAATTCCAATCAACCCAACCGCCAGCCCGCCAAGAACTGGCTTGCTCAAACGTGGAAGCTTGATCGCCTCAATCAGATCTTTGATTTTAAAATGGAGATCGATAAATCCAGCCGCCAAAGCACCGATCAGCAAGCCGAGCAGAACATACAGACCAATTTCCCAGAAACTGCCGAGAAAATATGGTGGGGTCACAACCTCTGAGACATTACCGAGCAGCGCGCGGGAAACAACCGTCGCCATCCCGCTGGCAATAACAATGGAGGTAAAGCTGGCCACCTCAAAAGAGGAGAGCAGCACAATTTCCGTAGCAAAAAACACTCCGGCAAGGGGAGCGTTAAAAGTTGCAGCAACACCTGCAGCCGCACCACAGGCGACCAGCACCTTGATCCGGTCGCCACTCATCTTGAATATTTTACCGAATTGGCTGCCAATGGTTCCACCGATCACGGCAATCGGACCTTCCTGACCAGCACTACCGCCAGTGCCAAGAGTGATGGCAGACGCCAGTCCCTTGGTGAAAAGAGGCCGAAACGGCAACTTGGCACCTTTCAGGTTGACCTTGACCAGAAAGCCGGAGAAACCACCTTTCAAATCCTTGGCAAACAGCATCCACAGTGGAATCACCAACAACCCACCGATCGCAGGAAGAAACATCACCAGAATTCGTTGCAGCGACCAATGTTCAAGTGAGATATCAAACAGCTCAAGACTCTGTTCAACCACCGCCCAATGGATCAGTTCAATCGTCTTACGGAACAGGTAATTTCCCAACCCACCGAGCAAACCGACAATCACCGCAAGGATGATGAGAAAGGTATTGTCACTGATTTTAAAATGGCTGAGAAACTGATGGGTCAGTCTCCGCATCTTGCGGGTGTACACAGGAAATAAGGTTGGAAAATGATTTTTCTTCATTGTTCAGACTTTTCTGAGCAGCAGAAAACTTCAGATTATCAAAAGATGGAAATCAAACTGTCCGAAATCCAGTTTTCAACGCTGATAAATAAGGTAAACAGTGATTTGTACGACAAGGTTTACGGTAGGTCAATAGGGAATATCTCCTTCCGATTCAATGCCTTCGACTAAATCTAAAATTATTTTGGGTGAGGTATGAAGCCCCGGATAAATCAGAAATAAAAATAAGAGGCCCGCTGACAAAGAGGTGACACACTCTTGCTCAGAGTGTCCACCTAGCTATCCAGACCTGCATTCGCTGCCATATCAACCGCCTTCCTTTCTGACTGCGTTTGCGTAGTGCATGCAACCAGGCATGTTTGATCTGGATGAGGAATGCTGAGAGAAAAGTGATTCGGGAAGTGCTTGAGCAATATGACGGTAATCGCAATTTGACCAGCAAGGGTCTCGGTATTCATCGTATCTTGTTGTACAAGAAAATGAAGACCCTCGGTATCGCTTATCCATGAACAGCACGTGAACCATATTTGGTTCACGTGCTGCAATCACTCATGCACAAAATTGAGCTCTTACCTTCTAAAAACCAAGAGCAGACTTGCCCCCCATCCACCTTAGGAAATTGCACTTATTATATGAATTCGGGTTTCAGCTTTCCCCATCCAGCACCCGTCGTACGGTTTGTGCCAATTTGGGGAGATCCAATGGCTTCATCATATAAGCACTAATGCCCAGTTCTGCAGCTGCGCCTTCGTTGATCTTGCTGCTGTCGCCGGTACAGAGGATGGTTGGAGTATCTGGCCTTATTTTTTTTATCTCTTCAATCAGATCTTTACCACTTAAGTTCGGCATGGTTTGATCGGTAATCACAAGATCGAAACGATCAGCATTGGCAATAAACATTTTCAGTGCTTCGGTGCTATTTGTTATCATGCTGACCTGATAACCCATTTCGGTCAATAATTGCTCACCAAGGCTTGCCAACATCTCTTCATCGTCGACAAAGAGAATGCGTTCGGTCCCTTTAGGTAAAGTGGTATTTTCTGCAGCTGGTTCGTCGATGTGGGTTTGTTCAATAATCGGGAAGTAGAGGTTAAAGGTTGTTCCCTGATCAGGGATACTGTTGACCTTAATGATGCCCCCATGCCGGGCAACAATTCCTTGTACCGTAGAGAGTCCCATCCCGGCTCCCTCATACTCTTCTTTGGTAGAGTAGAAGGGGTCGAAAATTTTATCGAGCATTTCAGCAGGCATCCCACAGCCGCTATCCTGAACACTAAGTTTGGCATAGTGGCCAGGGAGGCAATCGTACTGTGCCGGGATATTCTTCTGTTCAAGGTCCACCAGTTCCAGTGAAATCTTCAATTCACCTTTTTCATCCATAGCCTGAACAGCGTTGTTACATAAGTTGATCAAAACCTCCTGAAACTGCGAAGGATCAGCATTAAACAGCGCTCTATCACTGTCAGGATCGAAGTCCTTCTTCACAACAACGGTAGTTGGTAGGGTAGATTGGATTAAATAAAGGGTTTCGTTGATAATCTTTGTTAACTGCGTTGGGGTTGTATGCTGAACCCCTTTGCGGCTGTAAGTAATGATTTTACTGACCAGATCTCGTGAATGTAAAATTGCGGCTTGTGCATTCTCAAGGTATTTCTTAACTTTTTCCGTCTCAGAGATTTTCCGCTGTGCCATTTCCAGGTTGCCAAGCACTATAGCTAAACCGTTGTTGAAATTATGAGCCATGCCCCCAGCCATGTAACCGACAGCTTCCATTTTGTGCTTCTGGCGCAGTTCTATTTCGAGTTCGAGACGGTGCTTTTCGGCCTGTTTTCTCTTAGTAATGTCCTCTCCCGAAAACAGAGCCCCACATATCTCATTATCATCCCGTAGCAGTGTGTTATGGAAAGCTATCATCCGCTCTTCTCCTGAACTGTTGAGAACAGCATTCTCATAAAACTCAAGAGGCTTAAAATCGCCGCTCATCTGCCTTTTAAAGACTTCTTTAATTTCAGGACGGATTGCCTCGGGCAGGCAAACGTCAAACCAATTTCTTCCTAGCAATTCGCCTTCTGGGTAACCGAGAATCTGATGCCCTTTTTTGTTCATCAGAGTGATATCTCCTTGGCGGTTCAACGTACCAAACATAACCCCGGCAATATCCAAATAGCTTTGGGCCATTTCTCTCTCGCGTATGATAGCCGCTTTTTCACGGGTCAAAGACTGGGTTGCATTAGCAACTTGTCTTTTAAGTTTGATATTCATCAACCAGATTATGATTGTTATGATGATAGATAGAAGAACGGCAGCCGACAGACCAATCATTTCCCATGAGAATCTATACCCGACCATGCTTGGCGACCACTTATTGACAATTGCCTGACGTTCATAATCAGTGATCGCTTGCATTCCGACATTGACATCTTCCAGCAGGTGCTTTTTTTGCGTTAATGTTCCAGCTCTGACATGGTGTGGATAAAAAGGTTTTTCTGGGTAATAGAACTTGAGAAGATCTAGTCCATTGATAGAAAAATTAAGGTTGGTATCATTCGCAATCAAATAATCAATTTTCCCTGAAAGCAAATCGTTTAACATGTTCTGGTAAGTTGAGTAGGATGAAACCTGTGCAGAAGGGGGGATAGCTGAGGCAATGAATGCATTATCCTTTTCATTAACACCAATGTGTAGAGGAAATTGCTCAGTAGTTTTTAAATGTAAATTCTTTAAGCTAAAAAGATAGTAGTCATGCGTAAAGTAAGAATCGGAATAATACAATTCAGGGGTATTCTCAGCATTAGCAATGATATCAACTGTACCCTCTTCTAACAGGGGCAATATCGAATTATCAAAAACGGTGACTAGCTTAACCTCTGTGCCTGTTTTGGCAGCCCATAATTTCCATAGTTCTACCAAAGTCCCTTCAGGAAGACCCTCTGTGTTTGCAAATTCCAAGGTTTTAGAATCACTACGGATTCCGACAATGAGTTGGGACGACGCAAGAGCAACACCCTGAAAGAATCCCATAAGGACGCTAGCTAAAAGAACAGTTTTGATAATATGGTATTTCATTGCTGATCATTTCACTTCTTTGGTTTGTAAACTGGCAGCCATTTAACCAAAAAGAAAACCAGATAGGCCGAAATAAGTTTGTCAATTATGCTGAAAGGAAGTCTGCCCCAAAAAGCACCACTGAGGATGGAAATTCCACTGTCAACAAGTGCCGAAACAACTTTATCAATGCCGTGGGCAGAAATACCACCAAATAGATAGGTCGCTATAGGTGCTGCGATCAATGAGGCGACGACACCAGTTATCACCCCTACCACTAAAGGGGTAAACCAGCGATTATAGCCTTTGAGTAAGATTGTCAGATAACCTGCTAGCAAGCCAACACAGAGACTGACCAGCCCGAATGGAATCGACAATGGAGTGTGGAAAATACCTTGAAGTAGGTTAGTCGACAGGCCGACTATCCCTCCGACCCATGGACCAATAAGGACAGCGGCAAGCATGGTTCCGGTTGTATCTAAGAACAATGGTGAAGGATAGAATTCCTGAAGAATAGTTCCTGAGAAATTGAGGACCAGAGATGAAAAGAGAACTATCAGAATGTACTTTGGTAACACTTTCCCCTCCCTGTACAAATAGCCACTCAAAAATATATAGAATAGCTCCCAGTATCTATGACAATCAAAGCTTTGTCAAAACTTAGACATAATGGCTGACAGTTCGGGCAAAAAGTGACCTGCCCCTTGCACACATGGGTTATGTTGGGATGACACTCTGAATCGACACGAGAATTCTAGACAATCCCCACTTTCATGGAATGCCGCTTCTCAAACTCAGCTGGTGACGCGTCGCCACTATACCCATGCGGCGTACTGACTTGTAGAATATTTCAATGTAATTGAAGATATCCTGCCGACCTTCTTCTCTGGTTTTATAGATTCTACGTTTAATTCGCTCGCTCTTTAGCAACTGAAAGATGCTTTCAACAACGGCAAAGTGATGTGTCTTTTGGTTTTTCAGTGCACAAAAAACTGTACCATTTCACAAGCACAAACAAAACAAGGGGTCAGCGACTTAACGCTGAACCCTTGTTTATTATGGCGGAGAGGCGGGGATTCGAACCCCGGGTGACTTGCGCCACAACAGATTTCGAGTCTGTCACCTTCGGCCTCTCGGACACCTCTCCGTATTTATTGTTTTTGGTTTTTCTGTTCTTTTTTCTGCTCCCTCAAACATCTAAAAAAATTACTCAGTTGAGTGCTGCATTCCTGCTGCAGAACCCCCTCTTTCACTTGAACCTGATGATTGAAACGTTCATCTTCGGCAAAGTTATAAATCGAGCCAACGGCTCCAGCCTTGGGGTCACGACAACCAAACACCAGATGCGGAATCCGCGCCAAAATGATCGCCCCCATACACATCACACAGGGTTCCAGCGTAACATATAGAGTACAATCGAGCAGCCGCCAGGAATTGAGTTTTTTAGCCGCCTGCTGAATTGCAATAATTTCAGCATGAGTGGTCGGATCGTTGCTGGTCTCACGTAAATTATGGCCACGACCAATAATTTGGCCGTCAAGCACCACGACCGAACCGATTGGAACTTCCGCTAGGCTTTCAGCGATAGCTGCTTCGCCCAGAGCTGCGCGCATAAAATACTGATCTTGTTCAACTGTCGTCATCTCTAAGCTATCTTCGCTGGCAATCCGATTCTGCACCATTTCATCATCGAATCAAGACTGTGCTTCTAGCATGAACACTGCAAGATTTCAAGCAGAATGGCTACCGTCCCACCATCTGTTGCGGCCAATCGGTACAGATAAACGTAGCTCCCGCCGCAATAAAATATTGCGCCCGCTCAAACTCATTGACGGTCCAGAGATTGACCTTTATACCAGCATTAACCAGCAACCGAATCAGTGCTGTATCCGTTATTAATTGGTCAGGATGGTAGGCCTCCACGTCCAGATCCTGCAGATAGCCGAGAAGATTATCGGGATGATCCTCCTTCACTATAGCCGCTGTAGCAATAGACGCATTCAGTTGTTTCACCTGGCGCAGATAATCATGATTGAAAGAAGAAATTAGTATCAGCTGCTCGGTGCAGGTCACCTGAAGCAAATCAAGAACTTTCCCAACAATTGTTCCGTCCGCAGCAGTTCCTGTTTGATCCTTAATCTCCAGATTGAGCGGAAAATCATATTTTCGACAATCCTTCAGAACATCTCGCAACAGCGGAATTTGTTGCTCTCTCATTGCGGAGAACGCGTCCTTTGCAACTTCTCCCTCCGCAATCGTTGCAAAAGGGTCGGATTGCAGAAACCATGAACCAGCATCCAAACTTTTCAGTTCTTCCAAAGTAAATTTTGCAAGATTCCAAGGCTTGCGGTCAGCAAATTCTGACCGCGTTATAATGTCCGTTGTTCGCTCAAGAGTATGGTCATGGAACAGAACCAACTCCCCGTCCGCAGTTTCCTGAACGTCCGTTTCCCAGAGATCCGCACCGCACGAGCGCGCTTTCTCCAATGCCATCAAGGTATTTTCTGGAGCGATTGAGCATGCGCCACGATGAGCGCAGATATAACCTGTACCGAAAAATCGTTCAAAAAAATGGCTCATTTTTTTTCCTTGCTGAAATAGAGGGTAACCATAGCTCCAGACAGAAACCACCTGATTTTATTCATTAACGCAGCAATAATGACTTCATCGGGGGCAGGGATAACAACTGTTTCCAAGAGATACCGGTCAAGAGCCCCCTTTGCCGCAGCAACAGCCTCTGTCACTTCAGCAATATCGCCATTAAGAATAAAATATGATTTTCCGGAGATGCCTTGTCCAATAACCAATCGGGCCAGTTGAACCTCGGCTTTTTTTAGAGCTTGGTCAGCAGCAATAACTCCGGCGGAAACTGTTTTACATTCAACAACTCCCAGAGCATCACCTGCCGGGATATCCTGACATCT
>JASJGU010000160.1:0-7581 GCA_033791385.1 Desulfuromusa sp. | reverse complement strand
GTTGGCCTCTGTTCCTACCTGTTGATTGGTTATTACTACGAAAAGAAAAGTGCCAGTACTGCAGCAAACAAAGCTTTCATCGTCAACCGGGTTGGTGATTTCGGGTTCCTTTGCGGTTTGTTAACCCTCTTCTGGGCTTTGGCCGACAAAGGGGTATGGACCCTCAACTTTGTTCAGATTGCTGAAAGTGGCCATCTCCTTGAGTCTGGTGGTTTGCTGATCACGGTTGTGACGCTCTGTTTCTTTCTTGGAGCCACGGGTAAGTCGGCACAAATTCCATTGTTCACCTGGCTCCCCGATGCGATGGAAGGCCCCACTCCTGTTTCGGCATTGATCCATGCCGCAACCATGGTGACTGCTGGTGTCTATATGATTGCCCGGATGAACGGTCTGTTTGCCATGGCTCCGGCTACCATGATGACGATTGCTATCGTCGGTGGCTTGACCGCGTTTTTTGCGGCAACGATCGGCTTGGCACAAAACGATATCAAACGGGTGCTGGCCTATTCAACCGTTTCTCAGTTGGGATATATGTTTCTGGCAATGGGGGTCGGTGCTTTTTCGGCCGGTATTTTCCACTTGATGACCCACGCATTTTTCAAAGCGTGTCTATTTCTCGGTTCAGGCTCAGTTATTCATGGTTTGCATCATGCTTACCATCATGCCCATCTGCATGATGATCCGCAGGATATGCGTAATATGGGCGGCTTGCGGAAGAAGATGCCGATCACTTTTATTACCTTCCTGGTGTCAACCGTTGCTATTTCTGGTATTCCACTGTTCTCCGGATTTTTCTCTAAAGATGAAATCCTCTGGTGGTCTTTCGGCTCGACACGTGGTCACTGGATGCTCTGGGTACTTGGTGCTGCGGCTGCAGGTATGACGGCATTCTATATGTTCCGTCTGGTCTTCATGACCTTCTTTGGTGAGCAGAAAACTGATGTGCGGGCAAAAGATCACATTCCTGAATCACCTTTTACCATTACTATTCCGTTAATGGTCCTCGGTTTCTTGGCTGTAGTCGGCGGCTATATTGGTATTCCAAAAATTCTGGGTGGTGCCAATCGTTTCGATGCGTTCCTTGCCCCGGTTTTTGAACATGCGCAGCACCTGAATGAAATCCATGCGCACGGAACGCATGCCACTGAATATACGTTAATGGCTATTTCTGTAGCGATTGCGATCGTCGGAATTTTTACTGCATGGGTGATGTACATCAAGAACCCGGAACTACCAGGGCAATTTGTCGCCAAGTTCGCATGTGCCCACAAGGTTATCTTCAATAAATGGTATATCGATGAACTGTACGATTTCCTTTTTGTCAATCCGTGTAAAAAAATCGGTACATTTTTGTGGCGTGGATTTGACGTTAAAATTATTGATGGTGTTGTCAATGGTTGTGCCTGGGTTGTGAAGGGGATTGGAGCCGGTCTCCGCTATACTCAGTCCGGTTATCTGTATAACTACGCTGTGGCCATGGTGATCGGCGCAGTCGTGATCGTCGGCTATTTTATTTTTTAGTTTATTTGTTCGCCAGAGAATTACGATAGAGCTACAAGGAGCGATTCCACATGGCTGATTACCTTCTCAGTATTATGACATTCTTCCCGTTGTTGGGAATACTGGTTCTACTTTTCCTCCCTCGGGACAATGGTGGGCTGCTTAAAGGGTTTACCCTGGCAGTATCATTGATCACTTTTGCAATCAGCTTGCCCCTGGCGTTTGATAATGTTTTCACCACATCTGGCGGAATGCACTATCGTGAATTTTACCAGTGGATCAATATCGGTGACTTTTTCCAGATGAATTACAATCTGGGGGTTGATGGCATCAGCCTCTGGCTGGTTATGTTGACGACTTTTATTGTGCCGATTACCGTTCTTTCCACCTGGAATGCCGTCGATAAAAATATCAAAGGTTTCATGGCGATGCTGTTGCTGCTTGAAACCGGGATGCTTGGTGCCTTTGTTTCGCTTGACCTGTTTCTGTTCTATATCTTCTGGGAATTAATGCTCATTCCGATGTACTTCCTGATTGGTATCTGGGGCGGTCAAAACCGGATTTATGCAGCAGTCAAGTTTTTTATCTATACCGCGGTCGGATCCTTGTTGATGCTGGTCGCAATTATCTTTGTCTACTATTTTGCGGTACAGAGTGGCGCCCCGATGAACGGGTTTGGTATCCAGGAACTTTACCAGCTGGACCTTCCGTATAACGCTCAATTCTGGTTGTTCCTCGCCTTCGGTTTCAGTTTCGCTATCAAGGTACCAATGTTCCCTCTCCATACCTGGTTGCCCGATGCGCACACTGAAGCACCGACCGCAGGCTCAGTTATTTTGGCCGCTGTGCTGCTGAAAATGGGAACTTACGGCTATGTACGTTTTGCTATGCCGCTGTTTCCCGATGCCCTGCCAACATTCATCCCATTTTTAGCCTTCTTGAGTGTGGTTGGAATTATCTACGGCTCGCTGGTGGCGATGATGCAGGACGATATCAAAAAACTGGTGGCTTACTCATCGGTTGCCCACCTTGGTTTTGTTATGCTCGGTGTTTTTTCGCTGAACTTGCAAGGTCTTGCCGGGGGCATGATTCAGATGATCAACCATGGTATTTCTACGGGTGCGCTCTTCCTTATTGTCGGCTTTCTTTATGAGCGTCGCCATACGCGTCTGATTACCGAGTTTGGTGGTGTTGCGACGAAAATGCCGATCTTTGCTACCATCTTTATGATCATTACCTTTTCCTCTATCGGGCTGCCCGGAACGAATGGTTTTGTTGGTGAGTTTCTTGCGTTGATGGGGGCGTTTCAGAGCAGTTTGCGCTGGTACGCAGTTTTTGCCACAACGGGTGTTATCCTTGCTGCGGTTTATATGCTCTGGGTTTATCAACGGGTTATGTTTGGCAAGGTCACTAATCCTAAAAATGAAAATCTTAAGGATTTATCGGCACGAGAAATTATCATTATGTTACCACTGCTACTATTTGTTTTCTGGATTGGTATTTTTCCAAATACCTTCTTTTCAAAAATGAACCCGGCGATGGAGCAGATATTGAAACAAATGGGTGCCGATCCCGTTGCTGTGGTTGAAATGCATCAACCTGCTGCCAATGGCACACATGCTCCAGCACATTCAGCTACACCCGCAACTCAAGCAGACGGTCATAAGTAAGTATTTGAATTAATATTGTAATAATCACTGGTTCCGAGGAGCTGTTAGATGGAAAATCTGGTTCAAGAAGCCATCCAGAATGTAAACTTTCAGGCAATTATGCCATCGCTGGTACTCTGTGTTTTTGGCATGATGCTACTGATGGTCTCAGTTTTTTCCAAACGCGGAAGCACCACACACGTGGCTTGGCTGAGTATTGTTGCTCTGATTGTTACGGGGTTTGTAGCGCTGTCTGGTTGGAATAACCCGCAAGCTGGATTTGCTGGAAGTGTCCTGCTTGATAACTTTGCGACCTTTTTCAGTATGATCTTCCTCGTGGCCGCTGGCTTAACGATTCTGATGTCGGATGACTATCTGAAGCGGGAAGGTTTTCCAGTCAGTGAATATTATCCATTGATCCTGTTTACCACCGCCGGGGCTATGTGGATGGCCTCAGGCACCGACCTGATGACAATTTTCCTCGGCTTAGAGGTTTTATCTATTTCACTCTATGTGCTGGCAGGATTCTTCCGCAATCAGACGCGTTCCAACGAAGCAGGCCTTAAATACTTCTTTCTTGGTGCTTTCTCCACCGGATTTCTCCTCTACGGTGTTGCGTTGCTCTATGCTGTGACGGGAACCACGAAGATTGATGGAATTGCCGCCTATGTTCAGGCAAACCCAGCGAGTGCAATGAACACAATGTTTATTGCCGGTGGGTTGTTGCTTCTGGTTGGGTTTCTTTTCAAGATTGCGGCTGCCCCATTTCATATGTGGACTCCCGATGTCTATCAGGGGGCACCAACTCCGATTACTGCATTTATGAGCGCGGGTCCAAAGGCTGCAGCTTTTGCCGCTTTGATGCGAGTCACCATCGTGGGACTGGACGGGATGCAGTCTGAGCTCACTTCGCTGTTCTGGGTTCTTGCAGTTCTGACCATGACGGTTGGCAATTTCATTGCTTTAAGTCAAAAAGATCTCAAGCGAATGTTGGCATATTCATCCATTTCGCATGCTGGTTATGCCATGGTTGGCTTAGTTGCCTGGAATGAAATTGGGCTGTCAGCCATTCTCTTCTACATGCTTGTTTACACCTTTATGAATATGGGTGCTTTTGCCGTGTTGGTTCTGATCGGTAAAAAGGGCGAGGACAATCTTACCCTTGACGGGATTGCCGGGCTTGGCTACAAGAAGCCGATTCTAGGTGTGGTTCTTACGATCTTCCTGTTTTCACTGATGGGTTTGCCGCCAACTGCGGGCTTTATCGGTAAGTTTTACATTTTTTCCGGTGCAATCAAGGCTGGATATATCTGGCTGGCTGTCCTGGGTGTTCTGAACTCAGCCGTCTCACTCTATTACTACCTGCGGGTCATGGTGCAAATGTACTTTAAAAACCCTGAAGAGGACTTTTCCTGGGTTAAGGTCGACTTACCAACCGCCATCTCGCTTGTAATTTCTGTGGCTGGTGTCCTCTACCTTGGGATCGTTCCTGGGTCATTGATTCAGCTGGCGAAGTTAGCCGGATTCTAAAGAATATCGAATAATGATTTTAAAAGCCCTTCAGCTTGCTGAGGGGTTTTTTTTTGCTTTTCCATCAAGAGAATAGGTACACTGCCAAGATGGATTTTCAGGCATATCTACAGCAATTATCTGAGCTGGATAACCTTCAGGTGATTAAGGCATGCGTTAACAGCAGGTTAGAACTTGCAGCACTCTGTCGACGTGAATTTGCCAAAGATAACGGCGGGCAAGCTCTATTGTTTGAGCAAGTCAGCAATTCACCTTTTCCTGTTGCGGCAAATCTATTTGGATCTGCACAGCGTGCCAGCTTGCTCCTCCATTCTGCTAGTTTTGACCATTTTTCTGACAAACTGAAGACCTTGCTACAACAGAAAACTGGTACAGTTGCGCAGCGGTTGCAGTTTACTGAAACTTCAGAAGATACATTTCTAACTGAGGAAACAGATTTAAGGTTTGTCCCTGATTTTGCATTGAACAGTCTCCCTGCAATTCAGAGTTGGCCGGGAGAAGGGGGACGTTATCTCAATTTGTCGATGGCGCTGACACAACATCCGCAAACTGGTCGCGGAAATTTGGGTTTGTATCGCGCCCAGCTCATTGATTCTGAACGCCTTGCAATTAACTTTGCCCCTGGTTCCGGAGCTGCAGGACATCTGGCGGTTGCAGCAGAGGTGCATAAAATCCTGCCGATAAGCCTGATTCTGGGTTCAGATCCGGCTTTGCTCTGGATTGCTGCGGCCCCTTTGCCTGGCGGGTGTGATGAATTTGCATTCAGTCGTGCCTTGTTGACCCCTGATTTGAAGCTCACCGCTGGTCTCAGTCAGCCGCTGTTGGTTCCGGCCGATGCTGAGATTATTATTGAGGGGCAAATTGTTCCGGGTGAGACGGTGAGCGAAGGGCCATTTGGTAACCACAGCGGTCAATATGTTTCACGTTCAGATTGTCCGGTGATGCAGGTCACGGCAATTCGTCATCGACCACATCCGGTATTTCCAACGACTGTTGTTGGTCCACCACCGAGCGAGAATATCTATCTTGCCAAGGCGAATGAAATTTTACTGCGGGAGATGTTGAAGATCGACTATCCACAGATACGTGATTTGCAAATGCCGCTCGAAACAATTTTTCATGGAGTTGCACTTTTGGCAGTTAAATCGCAGTCGCAGGAAAACAATAAAGAGCTGCTCTATGCCCTCTGGCAGAAGAGTCCCTTAAGCCGCTCACGTTTACTGGTCTTACTTGATGAGGATATCAATTTAAGCTCCGCCTCGAGCAGTTGGTGGCGAACCATCAATTGCTTGCAGAATCAACGCATCTATCAGGATAGTGGCCGGATTGCGATTGATGCAACCGGGGTGAATCCGTCGTCGCTAGTGGTAGAAGATCGGCAGACGCATGAGCTGTTGCAGCAGCGCGGGGATGAATACAATTAATGCTAGATAATAATATTACACCGTTAGCGTCCCCGCCGGGAGATGGTTCAAATGTTCAGGTGCGCAAGACCTTAAATGATGTTTTTGGTTATCAGTCTTTTCGTCCTTATCAGGAAGAGATTGTTAACGGATTGATTCGGGGAGAAGATGCTTTTGTCCTGATGCCAACCGGCGGCGGCAAGTCGCTCTGTTTCCAAATTCCAGCTCTGCATCGCAGCGGCATAGCGATTGTCGTGTCACCCTTGATTTCGCTGATGAAAGATCAGGTCGATGCACTGCGTGTCAATGGTGTTCGCGCCGCTTGTTACAATTCATCATTGGGGGTGGTTGAAACTCGTCAGGTTTTGGCGCAGTTGCACGCGGGTCAACTTGACTTGCTTTATGTAGCGCCGGAGCGTTTATTAAGTTCTGATTTTCTGGAGCGATTGCGTTCGTTTGAAATTGCTCTCTTTGCCATTGATGAGGCTCATTGTGTTTCTCAATGGGGGCACGATTTCCGCCCCGAATATGCCGGCTTAGGAAAACTGCGCAATTATTTCCCTGCCGTGCCGATGATTGCCCTGACAGCAACGGCTGAAAAGCAGACCCGCCTCGATATTCTGCATCATTTGAATTTACACAATGCCCGCCAGGTGGTCGCCAGCTTTGATCGACCAAATATCCGTTATACCGTGATTAACAAGGCTAAGCCCTATCTGCAGCTGAATGCGTTTCTCGATAATTGCCACAATGATGCGGGCATCGTTTATTGCCTCAGTCGTAAACGGGTTGATGAGGTTGCTGGTAAATTACGCCAGGATGGATTAAAAGCTGCCGCTTATCACGCCGGGTTGCCGACCGCTGAACGCAGGCAGGTTCAGGAAGATTTCCTCCGTGATGATGTCCAAATTGTGGTGGCAACGGTTGCTTTCGGCATGGGGATTGACAAGCCAAACGTTCGCTTTGTCGTCCATTATGACCTACCGAAAAATCTGGAAAGTTATTATCAGGAAACAGGCCGTGCCGGGCGGGATGGTCTGCCCGCAGAAGCGCTGTTGCTGTTTGGTTACGGCGATATCGCCATCAGCCGAGGCTTGATCGAAAAAGGGGGGAACCCGGAACAAAAACGGATCGAAATTCACAAACTCAATGCGATGGTCGCTTTTGCGGAATCGGGAACTTGCCGTCGCCGGGCATTGTTGGGCTATTTTGGTGAACCCCTCGCGGAAGATTGTGCTAATTGCGATATTTGTCTTAATCCACCTCAGCGCTACGATGCCAGTGAAGATGCCCGCAAGGCCCTTTCGTGCGTTTATCGGGTTGGACAGCGTTTTGGTATCGGGCACGTTATCGAAGTGCTACGTGGAGCAAAGACGCAGCGAATTTTTGATTTGCGTCATGATCAGCTCTCGACTTACGGCATTGGTCGTGAACAGAATCAGGATCACTGGAGTCATCTGCTGCGGCAATTGATCCATTGTGGCTATCTGGAACAGGAT
>JASJGU010000159.1:0-13661 GCA_033791385.1 Desulfuromusa sp. | reverse complement strand
TCTTTGTTCAGTTGCCTAATTTGAACACTTTTGGGTAAGGCTTTACTGACATAATGGTTAAGAATATAGCCCTCTGTTCCTTTCGGCGTAAGAACTTTAACGTAAGGCTTATCCTCTTCCAAAATTGTTACCGGAGTCGACGTTGGTAACGTTTCTAAAATTTTATATTCATTACCTTTGCCGCTGCGAACCGTCACCAGAAGTTGGTCAGAAATATAGCGGGTTTCAGCATAAGCTGAAGAGGGCACAGTTAAAAATAAAAGGCAGAAGATAATAAAATGCAGGGAAGTTTTCATATTCAACTCTCTTTTGATTTTGTTGTTTAGCAATTGACTGTGGATAGTACAGGCATGAAACTGCAAATTCAAGAGTTAATAAGATGATTGTATCGTAGCTTTCTGTGCAGCCCTATGTTTTGTTAGCTCAGGGTAAATCTTAAGTAAAAAAACAAACTGATTGCGGAGGCTATCAGACTTAAAATCAGAGTTGCATGGATATGATCGCCTTTACGTCGCATACGCTTACTATTGAGAAATAATCCAACAATACTGGCTAAAAAACTCAAAAGGAGCATAACGCCGATGTATCCGATCAGATCCATGTCCCAGGTTGGATTCAGTCGTTGCACACCGTAGAAGTGATCAAGGAAATTCATCCGCTTAGGTTTGGCTACGGCGATAATGCAGATGGCAATAGCCAGAGAAACGACCGCGACAGCATTTGACCAGGTCAATAATTTAAGGGTCAGATCGATACGTTTACGTCGGTTACTGAGTCTCATACTCATTGATTGACCTTTTTCAAGTTTCCTCGTTGGATTGTGAGTTGCTATCCATCCATGCTAGTATAGCTAAATAATTTAGTAGCAGAACAGGAAATTTTAGATAGATGGAAAACACAGAAAACAATAGCGACAATAAAACCAAAGTTTGCGACAAAACGAAAGAGCAGATGATAACACCATCACTCTTTAAGGTTTTGATGCACAACGACGACTATACCACTATGGAGTTTGTTGTTGAGGTTTTGCGGGATGTTTTCCGTAAACCAGCAACAGAAGCGGAAAAAATTATGCTGACGATTCATTTTCAAGGGATTGGTAATTGTGGAACATTTCCCTATGCGATCGCAGAAACCAAGGCAGATCAGGCTCGGTTGAAGGCTCGCAAAGCGGGATTTCCACTGCGCTGTACCCTTGAGGAGGCCTGAGAGACGGTGGCAGAAATGTTTAAACAAGATGTGCAGATTGCATTTACTCTGGCAGTTCGGGAGGCGCAGCGGCGGCGGCATGAATATCTGACGACCGAACATGTGCTCTATGCGTTGCTCTTTGAGGGCGTTGGCCAACAGATTATTACCTCTTGCGGTGGCGATATCGACGCTTTAAAACACGAGCTGGAGACGTTTTTTGATGCGCACCTTGAGTCTCTCCCCGAAACTGCTGCAGTCTCAGAAGATGAAGATGTCCCTCGGCAGACGGTGGCCTTGCAGCGGATGCTACAGCGAACCGTCTTGCATATGCAGGCTTCACAGCAAGCGGCAGTTGGGGTTGGTGATCTGCTGGCAGCTATCCTGGAAGAAGAAAATTCCCACGCCTGTTTTTTTCTTCAGCAACAAGGCATTGAGCGGGTTGATCTGCTCGATCTTATTTCTCATGGCCAAACTTCCAGCGGTACAAGTGAAAAACCAAATCAACGTCCGGCCGATCCTGCCCCCGGAGAACGTACCAAGCCAAAACAAAATCCTGCCGACCCACTAAAATCTTTTACGATTGATCTGATTGCTCGGGCTAAAAATGGCAAAATTGATCCTTTGATCGGGCGGCAGCAAGAGTTAGAGAGAACCATTCTGATTCTCTGTCGTCGACGGAAAAATAATCCTCTGTTTGTCGGTGAGCCGGGGGTTGGTAAAACTGCTATGGCTGAAGGTCTGGCACTGCGTGTTGCCGGAGGAGATGTCCCTGATCTACTCAAAAGCGCTGAAATTTTCACGCTCGATATGGGGGCGTTGTTGGCTGGCACAAAGTTTCGCGGAGATTTTGAAGAGCGTCTTAAGGCCGTTGTCACTGCTTTGCAGAAACGCGATCAGGCGATTCTCTTTATCGATGAAATCCATACTATTGTTGGTGCAGGAGCGACCAGCGGCGGTTCACTTGATGCTTCTAATATCCTCAAGCCGGCACTAGGTTCCGGTGAATTGCGCTGTATCGGTTCAACTACCTACGAGGAATATCGCAACCTGTTCGACAAGGATCGTGCTCTCTCACGCCGGTTTCAGAAAATAGATCTACATGAGCCGAGTAGTGACGAAACTCTCGAAATTCTGAAAGGGTTGTGCCCCCGCTATGAACAACACCATAAGGCGAGTTATTCCAAAGAGGCTTTGGAATCAGCGGTGCTACTGGCGGTCAAACATCTTCCACAAAGGCATTTGCCCGATAAAGCGATTGATGTGATTGATGAGGCTGGCGCACAGCATCGCTTGGATGGTCAACCTAATCGTCCGATAGATGTTAACGATATTGAACGAGTCGTGGCACGGATGGCACGGGTGCCAATGCGCACGATTGCCGGCAATGATCGCCACCGGCTGCGTTATCTTGAGCGGGACCTGAAACGGGTGGTTTTTGGCCAGAATTTTGCGATTGAAACCTTGGTTAAGTCGATTCATCGTTCCCGGGCTGGACTTGGTCATCCCGATAAACCAGTCGGATCTCTCCTCTTTACCGGGCCGACTGGAGTTGGCAAGACCGAAGTGGCTAAACAACTGGCACAGCAGTTGGGGGTGAAGTTTTTACGTTTTGACATGAGTGAATACATGGAGAAACATTCAGTTGCCCGGTTGATCGGTGCCCCTCCCGGATATGTCGGATTTGATCAGGGAGGATTATTGACCGAGGAGGTAGGTAAGAATCCCTGGTCGGTATTGCTGCTTGATGAAATTGAAAAAGCGCATCCAGATTTGTTCAATATTCTGTTGCAGGTGATGGATCATGGAACCTTGACTGACAATAATGGCAAAGCAATCGATTTCCGTAATGTCATTCTGATCATGACCAGTAATGTTGGCGGGCGGGATATGAATGTTGTGCCGATTGGTTTTGGCAGTCGCACCGGCGAAGCGCCTAAAAATCTTATCGAAAAAGTATTTTCCCCTGAGTTTCGCAATCGTCTTGATGCTGTCATCAACTTTTCCCTTCTTGATGAAAATATCATGTTGCTGGTTGTTGATAAATTTCTGCAGGAGCTGTCGGTTCAGTTGGTAGAGCAGAATATCATTCTCAAGGTTTCTGCTGCGGCTCGGCGGGAACTTGCTCGTCTGGGATATGATCCGTTGTTTGGTGCACGACCGCTCGCACGTTTAATCCAAACCGAGTTGAATGACCCGTTAGCTGAAAAAATCCTGTTCGCCGAATTGCGTAAAGGTGGCAAGGTTCGGGTCGGATATCAGGCAGGTAAATTTACTTTTCGATTTGATTGATGCCCTGCTACCAACTGGACGATGAACTCTGGTTTCCCCCGGTTGCGGCAGCAGAAGATTATGGTCTGCTGGCGGTCGGAGGTGATCTTTCTCCGGAACGGCTGTTGCTGGCTTATAGCCTTGGAATCTTCCCCTGGTTCAACCCCGGTGAGCCAATTCTCTGGTGGGCTCCCGATCCCCGCTGTGTCCTTTTTCCCGCCAAGCTTCATATCTCCCGCTCCTTACAGCGTTTTATGCGCAAGCATTCGTATCGAATCAGTTTTGACGAAAATTTCCCTGGGGTTATTTACTGGTGTCGCAGATTGAGAGCTGGCCTTGACGGTAGCGGTACCTGGATTACCCCTGAAATGAAAAAGGCCTATACTCGTTTGCATGAACTAGGCTTTGCTCATTCGGTCGAATGCTGGGATGGCGATCAACTGGTTGGCGGACTTTATGGAGTCTGTATCGGTCGGTGTTTTTTTGGTGAATCAATGTTCAGTCGGAGTAATAATGCTTCTAAGGTTGTTTTGATCCATCTGCTGGAATATTTACAGCAACATGGCTTTGAATTACTCGATTGTCAGCAGACGACCGAGCACCTTATCAGTATGGGAGCACAGGAAATCTCACGACAAGAATTTTTGCAATATTTACTGAAGGCAGCCGTTCCTCCCTACGGACCCCTAGTCAGTCATTTTTGATGGTGTTGCAAAAAAAACCGATATCCGGTGTTGCAGCAGTTTTTCAGGATTTCGACATGCCCTTTGCCTGCCTTCGCCTCTGAAAAGCCACTATGCCTTGTAGATCGAAATTTCGAGTACAATGTTCTGAAAAACTTTATGCGCTCACAGCCGCATTTTACCTCGGCACAAGAAAATAAATTTATCGCTATGGATATCGTGGTTCCGGCAATTGACTTCCTCGCCATGGCTCAATCGATGGGAGTCCCTGCCAGGCGGGTTGAGAAGGTAAGCGATATAGACGCAGCTATTCAATCAGGCATCGCACCTGGATTGCCAAATTTAATCGAAATTCCGGTTCAGGAATAAGTTATTGCTTAGCTCTCTTCCAAAAAATTTACAAACTAATATTGTATAGCCTCAGCATTAAAAAACAGGGCTACTCGATTCTGTCCCTGTTTTTCCTAAGGGATGCGAACCACTGCGTAACCCTGCATCTGGTAGCCAATCACCGAAACGAAACCATTTTCCACCTGATCGACCTCTGGAATAATTGTGGCCTTATCCACGCCCATCACCTTTGCGGCGTAGAGGCAAATTTCCAGTTTCACCCCATCTTTCTTCATTTGCCGAAGTGTCTCTTGGAATTTTTCCACCTCTGACCATTCTGTTTCGTCGAAAGGTGTCTTATTGGAAGAGGTTAGTCTCACAGCCGGTCCGTGAAAGACGATGGCAATATTGGGTTCTTTTGTGAGCCCTTTGACTTCGGCGACCTCGTAAGCGTTCTTTACTGCCCAGAATACAATGTTAGCTGTCTGGGGGCTTGCCTGAGTAACCTCGAAGACAGCGTCATAGCTGTTGACACCTTTCAGTGCGTTGCCATATCCCTCCGCCAAAACTGGTGAAGGTATCAAGTAGGCGAAGGTTGCAGCGAAGAATAGGCAGAGAATACTGAGGTTTGTTCTTCTGTTTTTTGCGATCACAATAAAGCTCCTTTCTGCGGGGCGACGCCCCATGTCTTGCAGAAAATAAATGCTGGGTCATTTTCTCACTACCAATAAAAAGGCCGAGCTTCCCGAATGTTTTCTGTCATTCGGTAGCTCGGCTATCTCTGGCAGTCTCGTGGGAAGACCCGTCGCTTTCCGCCCCCGTCTTGCGACGGGTTTGGTTTTTTCAATGACTGTTATTATACTCCATTACCTATAGACGACCTGTCAAGTCATCTATCCTGATGATCGTCTTTTGACAAGACGATGGAAACGCCAGGCAGTGAGTCTCAGTGGTGTAGTCATTTCTGTCTGATAAGTTATGTCACTAAAAATAGATCACAAAAATATGGGGATAGACCAATGACCGGATACCCTGCAAAGCAAGAATCGAAACTCTTATTTAGAAGGTAGTCGTTCTCATGTCTTATTGATGGTGAATTATGGGGCTCTTAGGGGCGCAGAACCTTTACCCGATCATACTGCAAAGGTCATCAAGCTATATGTTGCAATGTGTTCTGCGGTAAACTTGGCAATTATTTTGGATCAGGTAATGATTCGCAAAGGTAAGCCGAATGCTTGTGCTGAACGAAAACCGGTTCACATGTGTATGGATAAGAGTCAATAAACCTCTCGATTGCTTGTTTGCGGACAACGACGAACAGCTTAGGGTGATCAGTCAAAAAATCTTCGAGTTCAGCGTTAGTTGAAAGATACCAAGGCCTATAACTCATTGCGGGCTGAAACTGAATCTCACGTTCGCCGGGAAATGCCATTATCGCCAGATGGTTGCGGTAAAACGAAAGCGATGGCAAAAAGCCACGAAACACGAGGGTCTCCATGCGACGTTCCGGGTCAAGGCGGTTCAACTCGGCAGCCATTTTCTGGTAACCGCGCATCTGCGGCCCGGCAATGCCCGCCCCCCATATGCCGATACAGCTAAAAAATACCATAAACAAGGCTACCCATCTCCAATATGACTCGCGGCGGCGAGCAGACCAGATCTGCCACCAGAGTGTTAACTCAACCAGTCCCGCCAGAACCAGCCACCCTGAGATCTCCTTCAGCGGTGGATAAACGAATCCAGTTGCAGCCAAAAGCAGCGGTAGAAACAGCAATAGCCATGCTAGCAGATTACGCAATCTTGGCATGGTATCACGAGCCAACATCCCGGCGGTCAGGATGGCGCAGCTACCATAAAATGGCAGGATATAAGTGGCATGCTTCCCCTTTGCCAGGGTGAATACCAGCATCGGTAGCGCAATATAAAGCAACAGCGTTTTTAATTGCACCGGAAGTTTTTTCCAGCGAAACAACCCTTTGAGTAAAAACAACGTGTAGGGGAAAAAGGTCACAGCAAATATGTAAAAAAAATACCAAGGAGGTTCATTGCGGCGGAATCGGTCAGTTACGACACGATCGACCGTCTGTACCTTGAGAAAATATTCGAGCAGTTCGGGATTCTTAACCACCACAATCAAGTACCAAGGAAGTGCGATCAGGCAGAAACTACCGCACGAAACTAACACCTCACGCCAGCTGAATAGCTGGCGATGGCGGGAGTCGACTAGCTTGGCAGTCAAGCTCGGCAGCAGGGTGAAGAGCAGGATTATCGGCCCCTTCACGGCAAAGCCGAGACCCAGCCAGACCCCATAGAGCAGGGCGTTGTAGCACCCCCGCTTCCCAAAAATTTGACGTAACAGATAGAACTGAGCCGCAACAACACAACTCACCAGATAAATTTCAGTCGAAGCAAGTCGAGAAACGACCAGAAACAGTATTGAGGAGCTGAAAATGCAGCTTGCCAGCAGGGCCTGCTCCTCTTTTTCCAATAGCAGTCGGGCGGTGCGGTGCAAGTAGAATACCGCCAGTACCGCTGCCAGCACACCGAAGAACCGGGCACCGAAGTTGTTTAAACCAAAGATTTTAAAGCCTGCAGCGGTCAACCAATAGGCTAGCGGGGGTTTGTGAAAGTGTTTGATGGCGTTATAGTGCGGTTCGAGGTAGTTCCCGGATACTACCATTTCTCGGGCTATCTCGGCGTAGCGCGCCTCGGTACTTTCCATTAGTGGCATCGATCCCGCTGGCAGTAGTAACAGCAGGGTAAAGCCGAGCAGCAGAAGTAGTGTCCTGTTATTGGGGTGAGTCAAAGCGTTATATGGTTAATCATGGTGTTCTGTTGCCCATATGATCCTCCAGATGTCATTCTTTATAACTCAGGAGTGTCTAGAAAGCTAGAGGAGGTTAATGCCATGAAAAACAGCTCTAAACAGATTTTATTACTTGATTTTTATTTTCTAGATGTCTAATGTCGACATTACCTATGAGGTGGAGCCGTTACTGTTATGTCGATTGTTAAGAAAACGTATAAAGATCAAGTTACTGATTATGTTTATCAGCTGTTGCTGGAAGGCAAAATGAAACCCGGAGATCAGTTGAAAGAGACACTGTTGGCTGAACGGATGGGAATCAGCAGGGCGCCGGTCCGTGAGGCGATGAAAGAGCTGATTATCAATGGCCTGATTGATTATCGCCCCCAGGTGGGGAACTTTATTCCAGTTTTCTCGCCGAAACAGATTATCGACAGCTACACCACCCGTGGAGTCCTTGAAGGTTACGCGGTGATGGAAAGCTGCGATCAGTTTTCTGCGGAAGAAATTGAAAAACTGGAATATATGGTCGAGCAGATGGAAATTTATGCGAACAAGAAGGATCAGAAAATGGTTGTCTATGTTGGTGGAGAATTTCATGATCTCTTGATCAGTAAAAACAACAATGTTCAGCTGCTTGCATATACCAATCGCCTCAGCCTTAAGTTGCATCTCTTGTTTTTTAAATATTGGGGCAAGATTTATCGCCCCTCTGAAATTGGCAGGCGGCATCGGGAAATTGTCGAAAGTGTTAAATCAAAGGATGTTGATTTGATTGAAAAAGTGATTCGCTATCATTACCTCGAAACGGGAACAAAGATAGCAGCTTTATAGCCTGCTTAAATGGAAGCAGAAAAAAGGAGTTTTGACGTGGGTAAGGGACAACATCAGGTTCATCTTAATCTAAATGTTCGCGGATTGCCGGTTTCGGCAACCCTGGGGATTAACGAGGAGAGTAACCGTCTGCTGGCTGAAGGGAAGCAGATTTATAAATTAGGTCTGGGGCAGTCGCCTTTCCCGGTTCCTGGGCCAATTGTTCGTGAGCTACAGAACAATGCTCACCAGAAAGATTATCTGCCGGTTCGTGGGCTGCCTGCACTCTGTGAAGCCGTAGCCGGGTATTATCGACGTACCCAGGATCTGTCGTATCTGGGCGAAAATGTCCTGATCGGTCCGGGTTCTAAAGAGCTGATGTTTATTCTGCAGCTAGTCTATTATGGTGACTTGGTGATTCCAACTCCGAGTTGGGTCTCTTACGCACCCCAGGCACATATTATCGGTCGGCATGTCCATTGGCTGCAAACGGATGAGAAGAATAACTGGTTGTTGACCCCGGATGAACTTGAGCATCACTGTCAGCGTGATCCGGAAAAGCCGCGTATTGTTATTCTCAACTATCCGAATAATCCGACCGGATGTTCCTATTCTGATGAGCAACTGCAGGCGCTTGCCGCAGTGGCTCGCAAGTACAAGATCATCATGCTTTCCGATGAAATCTATGGTGAGCTGAATTTTGACGGTGCACACCGCTCTATTGCCCGGCATTACCCCGAAGGAACCATCATAGCCAGCGGTCTGAGTAAATGGGCCGGAGCCGGTGGCTGGCGGCTGGGAACATTCGCTTTTCCTGCTGAATTGAAATGGTTATCGGATGCGATGGCAGTGGTTGCCAGCGAAACCTTTACTGCGACCAGTGCGCCGATTCAGTACGCTGCAGTCAAAGCCTTTCAGGGCGGAGCAGAGCTGGAAAACTATCTGTTTCAGTCTCGGCGGATACTCAAGGCTTTGAGTGATTGGATCTGGAACCGCTTGAGTCAGGCTGGCGTTACTGTTGCACGTCCTGATGGAGCATTTTATATGTTTCCCGACTTTGAACCATTCCGGGAGAAATTTGGCCCACGTGGAATTAACAATGGAGAAGAATTGTGCCGCAGGATATTACAGGAGACTGGGGTGGCAATCTTACCGGGTAACTGTTTTGGCCGTCCGCAAGAAGAGTTAACCGCTCGTTTGGCTTTTGTTGATTTTGATGGTTCCAAGGTGCTTGCTGCGGCCGAGCAGATTAGCGCCGATCTTCCTTTGGACGAAGATTTTCTGCAGCAGTACTGTGAAAAAGTTCTTACGGCTATCCAGCTGATCTGCGATTGGCTGGAATAATACACTTTAAGGGGCGGTTGAGTATTTCCCCTGCAGGGGAGCAGCGAGGTTACACTTGCGTGTTGAATCCGCAGCTTAAAGGCAAGTCAGCTCAGACATTTATCAATCACAGGCAGACTAAGCCTGAAAACGGAGGAAATGATGGCAGAAGAATGGATTAAGCAGATGCAGAACGAAGTGAATACGCTAGAGAAACTGGAAAAGTACATCAATGTGTCCGATGATGAAAGAGAAGCAATTACCACCTTAAAAACTAAATGGGGGACTACGCCTTACTTTGCGTCATTGATGGATAAAGATGATCCCAAATGTCCAATCCGGATGCAGGTGTTGCCGTCGATGAAGGAAAAAGTCAATGAGTTCGGGATGGATAACTATCTGGTGTGGAAAGAAAACCGTGCCACCGAAGAAGTACGGCCCGACAGTATTGCCCGCCAGTACAAAGATCGGATCGCTTTTACTGTTGTCGAGGTCTGTGGAATTTACTGCCGTCACTGTTTCCGCAAGGAACTGGTTGTCGATCAGGATCTTGAACTGCGCTTTGATGTGGATGAAGGTCTGGAGTGGATTGCCAAGCATAAAGAAATCCGCGATGTGTTGATTACTGGTGGCGATCCGCTACTGTTGTCAGATGAAAAACTGGAGTATTTGATCACTAAATTACGCGAGATACCACATATCGAGATGATCCGGATTGGTTCACGGTTGCCTATCGTTTTGCCGCAACGGATTACCGCAGGTTTGAAAAAAGCAATTGGTGGCTTTCACAAGGTTCCAGTGTGGCTCAACACTCAATGCAATCATCCGAATGAGATCACTGAAGAAACAGCAAAAGCGGTTTATGAGTTGATGAGTTGTGGGATCAATGTTGGCAACCAAGCGGTTCTTCTTAAGGGGATTAACGATGACGTGCCAACCTTCCGAGAGCTCCACCAGAAACTGTTACGTATCCGTATCCGGCCTTATTACGTTTTCTATTGTGAACCTGCTCCGGGGATCGATCATTTCCGCACCCCCGTGGAAAAAGGTGCTGAGTTGATTCGCGACGCACTGCGTGGACATACCACCGGCTTGGCACAACCGATGTATGTGCTGGCAACCAATATCGGTAAGATTCCACTGATGCCGGATTACTATATTGTTGATAAGAATGAGAAGGAATATACGCTGAGAAACCACTTGGGACAAATAACAAAAATTCCGAATATGCCTGAATAAAAATGACTAAAATAAATGATGGAGGCTGTTGCCGCAGCCTCCATCAAGACACAGTACATCTCGTCAGGGAGAGGCACACATGACTTTGCAAAGTTTACAGGACCTCATTCAGGAAAAAAAGGTCAAAAATATTGATCTGAAGTATGTCGACCTGGTCGGGCGTTGGTATCATATTAATTTTCCAGCGCGGCGGCTTGATTATGTCATGTCGTATGGTATCCCCTTTGATGAAAATATCTTCAGCTGGTCAGAAGAGAAGCGTAATGCTCTTCCCGCAATTCCTGCGACTCTGGAAGAGGCGTTGCAGGAATTGAAAAAAGATCACGATTACCTGCTGGAAGGTGGCGTGTTCAGTGAAATGTTGATTGATGGTTTAATCGAAGAAAAGATGAAAGAGGTGGTTGCAGTCAATGAACGACCAACCCCTTATGAGATGAACCTCTACTTTAATCTTTAGCATGAAGTTTTTGCACGTAGTTCCAATTCCAGGTTTCCCTGTAAAATCTCAATACTCTCATATGGAGAAAAATAATGAGTGACACGGCGCTACCCAAAATCAAGGAACAACTCAAAGAGGCTTACACAACCAAACTGTTTTTTACCGACCTGAACGGTCGTCTGAAAAACCTCTCGATCAATCCAGATGACATCGAAGCTATTCTGGAAAATGGTGTAGGTATCGATGGAAGTTCCATTGCCGGGATAGCAACAGTTGATAATAGTGACCGTATTTTGAAGCCGGTTATGGAAAGTTTCCGCCTGGTTGATTTTGGTGTTAGAAAAATCGGATTCTTTGTTGGAAAAATTTACAATCAGGATGGGTCAAGAACCTCAGTTGACCCGAGATATGCACTGGAACGGGCTGTTGAAAAAGCGGCTAAAGAAAATAAGATCAAGTTCCTGATGGGGCCAGAGCACGAGTTCTTTTTGTTTAACAGTGATGAAATTAACGATAATACCCATACAGATAAGCTTGATTATTTCGGTTCGTCGCCGACCGATATCGGTGATATCGTGCGGCAGGAGATCGTCAATGTTCTTGCCAAGTGTGGCATCAAATATGAAAAAACTCACCACGAAGTGACCTCATCACAGCATGAAGTCAATCTGGAGCCCGGTGATCCACTGACGATTGCCGATCGGACTGTCCTGTTTGAATTTGTCACCAAAGAAGTTGCGGCGCAGTACAATTTGCATGCGACTTTCATGTCGAAACCTTTTACCGGTTACAACCGTAACGCTTTTCACATCCATACCTCTTTTTCCGATCTGGAAGGGAAAAGCCTCTGCTACGATGAAAACGCTGAATATCACCTCAGCGAGACATTGATGAATTTTATCGGTGGAATAACCAAGCATGCACGGGCAGCATCCATTGTGATGGCATCGACTGTCAATTCCTATAAGGCTTATGTCCTCGGCAAGGAAGCTCCGATTGTGCGTGGCTGGGGAGTGCGGAACCGTAGCTCTATGGTCAGGATCCCCCATGCTATAAACCCTAAAGCGACCAGAATGGAACTGCGTTGCCCTGACGCTACTGGAAACGTTTATCTGCAGTTCGCCACTCTCATCTTTATGGGATTGGACGGAATCGCCAACAAAGAGGACGCCGGACAGCCCGATATGGGGAGTACTTATAAAAAGGGACATCAAGCGAAGGTTCTTGATCGGCGTTTTTTGCCCCGGGACTTTTTCCCCGCCCTGATGGAAGCGGAGGACAGCACCTTTATGGCAGAATCTCTGGGCGCCGACCTGTTTGCCAATTACATGAAAATTAAAATCGACGAATGGGAAGAGTACAGAACAACAGTGACCGATTTTGAGCACCAGAATTATCTGAGCATCTGACAAAAAGGGACTGACCTTGGGTCTGTCCCCGGCGTTCGAAGGTACTATTTTCTATTCTGCAACAACAAAGCCCTTACCAATCCGGTGGGGGGTTTGTTGTTGCAGAGTAAACTTCAATTCTTGACAGATCTATTCTCTTCCCCTAGTTTTACTGCTTATAATTTATTGCTCTGATTTTTTTGTCCATATAGTCGACTTACACATTTGATAAGGAGAAAGTTCATGACAAAGCAATTTCTTGAGATGCCAGATAACAATGGTTACTTCGGTGAATACGGTGGGCAGGTTATCCCGCCGGAACTGAAAGCAATCATGGATGATATCAATGACTCTTATGAACAAGTCAGTAAAACAGCGGCTTTTCAAAAAGAGTTAAATGACCTTTATGCCGACTATGTCGGTCGTCCCAGCCCCATCTATTTTGCCAAGCGTTTGAGCGACCTGCAGGGCGGTGCGCGGATTTTTCTGAAGCGCGAGGATTTAAATCATACTGGCGCACATAAGATCAATCATTGTTTGGGCGAAGCACTGCTGGCTAAACATATGGGGAAAACCAAAGTGTTGGCTGAAACGGGTGCCGGGCAGCATGGTGTAGCTCTGGCTACGGCTTGTGCACTGTTGGGTATTGAGTGTGAAATTCACATGGGCGAAATTGATATTAAAAAAGAGCATCCCAACGTCACTAAAATGAAGATCCTGGGTTGTAAGCTGGTTCCTGTCTCTCGCGGCACCAAGACCTTGAAGGATGCTGTTGACAGTGCCTTTGAAGAATACCTGAAAGACCCGGTTAACTTTTTTTACGCCATCGGCTCGGTGGTCGGGCCGCATCCATTTCCCAAAATGGTGCGTGATTTTCAGACCATCGTTGGCACAGAAGCACGAGAGCAGTTTCAGGCCAAAGAGGGATGCCTCCCCGATTATCTGATGGCTTGTGTTGGGGGTGGTTCCAATGCCATGGGTCTGTTCACCGCTTTTCTGGATGATAAAGACGTTAAAATGATTGGTGTGGAGCCTGCCGGTAAGGGGTTGGACACTCCGGATCATGCCGCAACTCTGACTTTGGGGAGCAAGGGTGCGCTTCATGGATTTGAGTGCTATAACTTGCAAGATAAGGATGGGAACTCGCTACCAGTTTATTCCATTGCCTCTGGTTTGGACTA
>JASJGU010000158.1:0-10675 GCA_033791385.1 Desulfuromusa sp. | reverse complement strand
GGTGATAAACCATAGATATCTTTATCAAGTGGATGGCCCGGATCAATCTTGTTTTCTATACCATCTAGTCCTGCCATCATTTGCGCGGCAAAGGCCATGTAGCCATTTGCAGATGCATCAGGGGTACGATATTCAATTCGTCTACCATTGTCGCTGCTAGCAACTGGAATTCGCAGTGCTGCAGAACGGTTACGGTTGGAATATGCCAGATTGATCGGTGCCTCAAATCCAGGAACCAGACGCTTGTAGGAATTGGTTGTCGGATTGGTAAATGCACAGAGTGCCTTAGCATGCTTTATGATGCCACCAATGTAGTACATAGCGGTTTTAGAGAGTCCACCATAGCCGTCACCGGCGAACAAGTTCTTACCATCTTTCCAAAGCGACTGATGGCAATGCATCCCAGAACCATTATCATTAAAAATCGGTTTTGGCATAAAAGTGACTGTTTTTCCGTTACGGTGAGCAACATTCTTAACAATATACTTGAACCATTTAAGGGTGTCACCCATCATCAGCAGCGAATTAAACCTGATGCCAATTTCATTTTGACCACCGGTGGAAACCTCGTGATGGACAACCTCAACGACAATATCGACACTTTTTAACACCTGTACGATTTCGTTACGAAGATCGACATGTGAGTCAGTAGGGGCACAAGGAAAGTAACCTTCTTTGTGGCGCGGCTTGTAGCCAAGATTCGGGAATTCCTCACGCCCGGTATTCCAGACACCCTCAATTGAATCGACCGAATAAAATGATTCGTTGGCACTGGAAGCATAACGGACATCATCAAAAACAAAGAATTCAGCTTCGGGACCAAAGTAGGCAGTATCAGCAATTCCGGTAGACTTCAGATAGGCTTCTGCTTTTTGAGCAATAAAACGGGGATCGCGACTGTAACCTTCACGTGTAATCGGATCCATAATATCGCAGATAAGGCTTAAAGTTGTTACTTGAACAAATGGATCAATTTTGGCGGTCGTTGGATCGGGAACCAAAAGCATGTCAGAATTGTGAATTGGCTGCCAGCCACGGATTGAAGAACCGTCAAAACCTATCCCATCCTCAAAGGTGTCTTCACTAAACTGATCAATCGGGGCACTGAAATGCTGCCAGATCCCGATAAAATCCAAAAATTTGAAATCAACCATCAGACAATCATTTTCTTCTGCAAACTTAATAACATCAACTGGGGTCATTTTTGCGCTCTCCTTTAAAAGATTCTTGAAAACTACCTCAAAAAAACAACTAGTCCTATAACGACAGGTTTCTATTAAATAGCGTCTTCACCACGTTCTCCGGTACGAATTCGCACAATTTCATCAATCGGTGTCACAAATATTTTACCATCACCAATCCGCCCGGTTTTGGCAGCTTCGGCAATTGTATCGACAACTTGAGTGACAATCTCGTCAGAAACAATAATTTCCATTTTAATCTTGGGGATAAAATCAACAACATATTCAGCACCACGGTAGAGCTCAGTATGCCCTTTCTGGCGACCAAAACCTTTCACTTCACTGACGGTAATCCCCTGGATACCAATTTCGTTTAAAGCTTCTTTCACCTCATCCAGCTTAAATGGCTTGATGATCGCTTCAACTTTTCGCATTGAAATTTCCTCCTGTTTATAACTAAAGAATCATAGATTTTCACTGCTCCGTAACATATAGCAAGGAGCAAGCCAGTATTGAAAAAAACATCACTATCTTTATTTTTCAGCCATTTAAGTAACTTATTAGGATGATTAAGAATGAATCACCACAAAGTGACTGCACAAAAAATAGTCACATTTATTTTGAATGCACATAAATAATACAATTCATCAGAGAAGATAGCAACTTTCAGGATAGGTATTGCAGTAAAGTGACGCTTTCACAGTGATGTGTCTGTGGAAACATATCAAACGGCTGACTCGATACCAGTTCATAACCGCCACTGACAAGCAGCTTTAAATCACGGGCCAGAGTTTGCGGGTCACAAGAGACATAGATCACCTTATTGACTGGTGTTTTCAACAGCTCTTTCATCGTGGCAATAGCCCCAATCCGTGGAGGATCGAGAAGTAGCAGATCGACAGAATTATGTTGTGAAAAACGACCCAATGCCCCTTCTGCCGATTGACTATGAAACTCAACATTATCAATCTGATTCTGGTGACCATTATCGTTGGCCATTTTAATTGAAACAGCAGATTCTTCAACTCCGATAACCTGCCTGGCTCGCCGGGCTAGTGGTAGCGCAAAATTGCCCATCCCGCAGTAGAGATCCAAGACCCGCTCGCGACCAGTCAATGATGACAGCCCAAGCACCGTATCTACCAGAGTTCGGTTTTGTTCCAGGTTGATCTGAGCAAAACTGCCTACTGCATAGTCTAATTTCATCGGTGGCTGGTCGACAGATATTTGCAGCCTTCCATCGCCCTGAATTTTGACCAATTTATTTTTTGATCCAGACTTAATCAACACATCTGCAGCTAAGTTTTCTGCTTTCAAAAAATCAGCGAAAGATGATAAATCGAGGCCAGCGTAATGGATAACTGCTGAGCTTTTGCCATTATCATCAACGGCAAGATCAATTTGAGAAATATGTCTGGCGTGAACGGTACGATTGAGTAATTTGCGCAAGTGAGCCAGAAGGGTATTCAGCTCAGGGGCAATGATGGGACATCGATCAATGGAAATAATCAAGTGGCTTTTCGGTCGATAAAAACCGGTCACAAATGTGGCGTTGGTATTAGAGCATTTAATCTGTACCCGGCTGCGGTAATTCCATTCATCTGCCGCAGGGGCAATCGGCAAAATCTTGTCGGGATTGGTTCCACACTGTCGGGTCAGGGTTTCCCGAAACAGCGACTCTTTCCACTGCAACTGTTCTGCATATGCCAGGTGCTGCCACTGACAACCGCCACAATCTCCGGCAACCGGACACGCTGGCCTTCGTCGCAGCGGAGACGGTTGTAACATTTCACTTATTTCAGCTTCCAGAAAATGTTTTTTAACTTTGGTCACGCGACAAAGAACAACGTCGCCTACAGCCACATGCGGGATAAAAACCACCCGCCCTTCATGGCGCGCCAATCCAGCACCACCATTAACCAGAGTCTCCACAGTTAATGGTGGCAGAATTTCATCAACCTTGAGAGCAGTCGGTAGAGACAAATTTATCCCTTAACCTGACCAGGCAGAAACTGATCTTCAACAAAGGTCAATGTGGCGAAATAATCATCAAGAGTTTCTTCCCGACGAATCAATTCCACCGAGCCATCAGCCCGTAGCAACAACTCTTTGGTGCGCAACTTGGCATTGTACTGAAATCCCATGGCATGACCATGTGCGCCAGTATCGTGGATCACCAGGATATCTCCTTCATCGATCTTCGGTAACTCACGCTGAATCGCAAATTTATCATTATTTTCACAAAGAGAACCAGCCACATCGTAAACTTGATCTTTTGCAGCATTCTCTTTACCAACCACATCAATATGGTGATAAGCATCATAAAGTGCCGGTCGCATCAATGCCGACATACAAGCATCCACACCGATATATTTACGGTAAATATCTTTATGATTAATTGCAGAAGTCAGTAAGCACCCGTGTGGACCAGTCATAAAGCGCCCACTCTCCATATACATACGTGGGACATAGTTATGCTTTTCCCGAAAGGCATTAAATATTGATTCAATTTCAGTTGTCATTGAATCAATATCCAAAGGCGCTTGGTCTGGGTGATACGGAATACCAAACCCTCCACCAATATTTACAAATTCGAACTTAATACCCAACTCAGATTCAACCAGTTCGGCAATATCCAGGACCATTCTGGTCGTTTCAACCATATACGTGTAGTCAAGTTCATTCGAAGCAACCATTGTGTGCAAACCAAATCGCTTTGCACCACGTTGCTGAGCCAGACGGTAAGCATCGACAACTTGCTCATGACTAAGACCATATTTGGCTTCCACCGGATTGCCGATAATTATATTACCGGTCCGCCGTGGCCCAGGATTATAGCGAAAACAAATCAATTCGGGAAATTCCGGAACCTTGTTGATCAATGAGATATCATCCAAATTAAGGACACACCCGCCCTCTTCTGCTGCGATGTCAAACTCTGTTGGACTGGTATTATTCGAGGTAAACATAATCTCTTCGCCACGCGCACCAACCTGGCGACTTAATAAAAGCTCACCGACTGAGCTGCAATCGAAACCGAAGCCCATTTCAAACATTAATTTGAGAATAGTTGGATTAGGTAGTGCCTTGACCGCGTAGTACTCACGAAAACCTTCAATACCGGAAAACATCTTTTTAAGATATTCACCTGTTTCACGAATGCCGACCTCATCATAAATGTGGAAAGGGCTTCCGTAATGCTCAACCAACTGTTCTGCAATGGGAAAAAGTCGATCCTTAAAACTCTGCGACATGGGCATAAGATAACTCCTTGAATTATGTTGTTAAACGACTTAAATCTATTTTTCTGGTTTCTTTAATTGTATTCAGCACAATACTGGTTTTTGTCCGCTGCACTCCTTCAAGAGGACATATTTCATCAGCCAGCACCCTGCCTAGCTCAGCATTATCAGCAACCCGTAACTTCAGCAAATAACCGTCTTCACCGGCAACCTGATGAACATCCTGAACCCCCGTCACTGTAGATAATGCTGTGGCCAAATCAGTATGACAGGAAGACTGAACATTAACTTGGACAAATGCCATTAACCCCTGATTGAAAGTACGGGGATTCAAACGAACCTCATACCCCTCGATAATGCCGCGCTCTTCAAGTTTACGAATCCGCTCCAATACTGCCGAAGGCGCCATACCAATCTGGCGAGAAACTTCAGCATTGGGTATTCGCGCCTTTTCCTGAAGTATCGTCAGTATTTGATGGTCAATATCGTCTATCGTTCTTTTTATTTCCATAATCTAAGAATATCGTTCTTATTGGGTTGAATGTCAACCCATATAGTCATTTTTTAAATTTTAGGCATTCGAATGCCGGGTAAAAGTCTGAAGAGTCAAAGAGGGAAGGATAGAATTTTTAAGGCAAATAGAGGGGTAGTGAAAATTTAAACTAAACCAAGAACTTTAGAAATTAGATAGCCAGAATAACCAAGGTAAATAGTCAGCAGCAATAGACCTTCCAACCGAGAAATTTGTTTTTTACCTTCACGACCAGAACGAACCAGAAATAAAGCTAGAGTTAATAGCCCCATAATCAAGCAATCACGATAAAGCACTTCAGTTCCAATTTCTAACGGGCGTATTGCTCCGGCAATACCCACAACCGCCAATGTATTAAACAAGTTAGAACCAATGACGTTTCCTATGGCAAGCTCATGTTCACCCTTACGAATTGCCGCCAATGAAGAGGCCAATTCGGGCAGAGAGGTCCCGATTGAAACAACTGTTAAGCCGATAATCAGATCACTAACCCCAAATCCTCGGGCAATCTCAACAGCGCCCCAAACCAGAATTCGTGAGCTTACGATCAAAAGTCCCATTCCAACCAGCAGCCATGTTAATGACGCTCTGAACGACATGGAATTATCCAGCAGCAAAACGTCTACTTCACCCGCCAGACTGTCCTGCCGTTGCCGTAAGCCAAGCCAGATCGACCATCCCATAATGAGGGTAAAAACAACCAACAAAATCGTGGCATCTATCCGGCTGAGATAGAGATCGAAAAGGAGCCCAGCTCCCAGAAATGTCACTGCGAGTAAAACAGGTAATTCTTTGCGCAACACCCCAGATTGTACGGTGATAGGGCTGATCAATGCGGTCAACCCCAGGATCAAGGCAATGTTGGCTATATTGGAACCGTAGGCATTTCCAAGCGCCAATCCGGGATTACCCTGCATAGCTGATATTGCCGAAACAACCATCTCAGGAGCAGAAGTGCCGAAGCCAATAACTACCATTCCAATTAACAATGGTGGCATGCCAGCATACCGAGCCGTTGCAGCGGCCCCTGCGACAAAGCGATCAGCGCTCCAGACCAGAAGAATCAACCCACAAATGAGTGCAATAGCGGGCAATGTCATTGACATAGAAAACCTGCAGATAAAAAGTTGAAAGTAATATGGGGACAGAATTTCATCTCTGTCCCCAACAAATTACATCGCCATCATTATTTGCTACGAATATAAAACCCGAACCGGGCTTTAACGCCGAGGAGCTCAGCCAAAAACCGGACCGCAAGATTTTTTTGCTGCCAGTTCTTTTTCATACTGCTTCTCAAGATATAACTGATCCTGCTCAAGGTGACATTTTTTATATTTGAGGCCGCTATCACACCAACAAAGATCATTTCTCATTGGTAATACATTCGGTGGCACCTGGCCCTGATCTTCTTTCTCTACTTTTTTAAAAAATCGACTAAACAATCCCATTAAAAACTCCTGTAATATTCAGATCAGCAAATAAAGGGAAAATATATAGAAAACCTAACAGTTAAACAAGCGAACATTTTTCTTTAAACAAAGGCCAACAATGCAGAATCATCATAATCCTCTTTTCTCTGCCCAGACAAAAAAACCAATTCCAACAACAGCAAAGACAACAATAACTGGCCAGGGTGAAATCCCAAGCACCTGCGGTATAGTTATTTTGCCATAAGAACCCCAGGTCAAAACAGTTGTCTTCATTGTGGGATAAACTTCAGCGTACAAAGCAGCGCCACCTAACATACCTAAAATAGCCCAAAGGGCATGAATCCGCCCTTCGGCAAGGGCACCGATTGACGTACCTGGACAAAATCCGGCAATAGCCCAACCGATACCAAACAACAGACCACCAATAATAATAGCCGCAACATTTGTCGCCTTGACGCTCAAAGCGATCCATCCCAAAGAATAACAACCATAGATTCCGACCATTCCGACGATAACAGCAGTCAGCATAAATTTAATAATGGTCATATCTTTTAACAGCAAAAAGCCGACCTGTCTTTCAAAGCGCAGCGCTTCACCCTTCTGTAATAAAAAACCGAACAGAATCCCGGTCACCAATCCGATTACTTGTTCCATGACTGACCTCCTGCTCCATAAAGAATGCGCGCCGTCACAATGCCACCAACCATGAAAAAGACCAATGCAATCAATCCACTCACTGATAGTTGCATATTTCCGGACATCCCATGCCCACTAGGGCAACCGCCAGCCAACCTGGCTCCAAAAATCAGAATAACACCACCAATAAATGCACCAATCGCTCTAATCACAGGACTGTCACCAAAGCGTTGCTTCCAAATAGGTGGCACAGTTTCAAACTTGGATGTTTTACCCAAACGCGCGGAAATCAGAGCCCCTGCAAACACACCGAAGACAAACATCATCTGCCAATCGATTTTGACTTTGGTCTTTTGGAAGTAAGCATTTTCTGCCACATGTTCAGCGGTAACAGCTTGTTCTACAAATCCGACAACCCGTACAAAAGTTGTCGAAGCACCCAGATATTTCGGTTTATCAATAATTGCAGTCGTCACCAAAACTGACAAAACAGCCAGAACCCCAACCAGGGCACCAGCCACGTAGGGACTCCAACGTGAAGCGAATAGTGATAGATTCATAAGTGTTTCCTTTCGATCATGTTTAATGAAATATTAATTCTATTTTACATATATTCAAATTTATAGATTAACATAACCACAAAGAGCACTTAATGCAAATAAATCCCATTCCCTCACGAGTTGACTCAATAAGATTTCCGGTAAAGGGTTTTATGGCATTTTGGGCAAGGAGGAATTTTCGCAGTTTTCGTCATATGAATAACTTCACTACAATTTTTACATGTTAAAGCACCAGGACTGGTCACTTCTCCGGTTTTAAATTCTAAATTCTGTTCCGATTTTTTTGCCCATTCACTTAATGTTTCGGCCGTATTCGTCAAAATTTTAGAGAAAATACTTTGTGCACCCACAGCCATCCGTTTAGGATCTACCGCCCCTTTGACGGCTTCTTTGCCCTTGCTCGCATTATCGACAGTATGCTGTATATCACGCTTTACAAAAGTTGAAACTTTTTCAGCCTGCTCTCTGGTAAAGTTTCCTGCAGAAGACAATTCTTCCCCTGCCTTTTTTAAGGCTTCATCCAGATTTTTACGACCACTGTCTAGAAGTTCCTCAGTTCGTGAAATAAGTTTTTCGTACAAACCCACTTCTTCCTGCTCATTATTTTGCTGATTTTTCTCTGTCATGGCTTCGCTCCTTATCATTATGGTCAAAGAATAGATATTCCTCTACAGGCAAAACTTTCACTACAAGATTACCATATTTCATACGAAAGTCATGCAACAACTGAGGACTGAAAATCCTGAAAGATCAAAAAACATCCCCTCTCCCCCTGGGAGAGGGTGGCGCGAAGCGTCGGGTGAGTGGAAATCCCAGCGATAACGACCCCCTCATCCGCCCTAATGGGCACCTTCTCCCTCAGGGAGAAGGGAACAAAAATAGCAACTGAAAGTCTTGGACTAAAGTCCATGGTTTTTAGCAGCGTATTGAAACAATAAAAAAGGCTAAGACTTACTTTCTTCCCCAGGCAAACAGCCCAAAATAAAACCGACCAGTAGCCCGAAGAGTGCCCCTGACCAGGGACTGGAGGTTGCACCTCAGGTGCTACCGGCACATTGCCCTAGATACCCAAGCAATGCGCCCAATAAAGCACCGGCAGATATAAATATAACAACCTTAAGAAGACGTTTTTTCATTTAATATCTAATCCAATTTATCCCTGAGACAACTTAATAACCAGCATTGGACAAACCAACTGAATCGACCAGGACCGCAAAGCAATTGCCAATTTAACGGGAATGCTTGCATAAAGAAAAAACAGCGCTACAATGTAACTTAACAGGAAAGGAGGAATGCCTATCGAAGATGACACATCGCACTTGAACAGGTTTTCCATCCATCCGGCGCTGCCAGGTTCCGGATTATCCCGTGAACAGGGAAATTAATAGATAATATAGAAGGCTCGCGCAACAAGTGGCGAGCCTTCCACTGTTAATAGTACCAAGCTAATCCTTACGGCATTTTTCTCATCAGCGAAACACACCAAAAGCCAAATAGAGAAATCCCATTAAAATTGCAAATAATGCAATAAAAAACAGGGCTCTCGCCACCAGCTTAGCAGCAAATTCTTTTGCACTCGGGGGTTTCTGTTTGTCTAGAACAAACGACCAGAATAGAGCCATAACAAGCGCAACAGAGATACCAACAGTGTAAACAAATTCAGGATCCATCAATTGCTCCATACCGCATCTTGTACCGCATTATACGGTATATGGCGATAGTAACAGATATGTAAACGGAGACAATATAAAAAGAAAAGTTCGTTCTACGGTTGATCTGAGAATGAGAGCAGCAAATACTTGAGGGCAATGCCCGAGTTTTTGCCGCTCCTCAAAACAGCTGTGGAATGGAGGGAATCCGTTATTGCCGCAGGCTATAGCGGTGCGAACTGGCACAGTTTCATCGCTCGTAAATTCTTGGGACAGCCACCGATGGTGCCGGGGACAGTCCCGATTTCATTACAAAGCTAATTAAGCTAGCACCAATCGGGACTAAACATGTAACCTGAAAACATTAAGGCAGGATTAAACCAATAAAATTCAGGGCAGAAAAACATGGAGGATAAACAGAAAAGATGAGTTGCAATTCGGAATAATCAGGGAATTCTGACCTGTATAGTCGAAGACAACATTTGCAACTGCTCTTTAAGAACATGTTTCGCCCGCTCATCGCCATGCACCAAGTAAATCTCTGCTGGAAGATGGCGCATTCGCTTGACAAAACTAACAAGATTTCTTTGGTCCGCATGGGCTGAATAACCACTTAGAGTATGGATCCCGGCAGCAATCGGGTAGTTCTGGCCGTCCAGCTCAACATAGCCGTTACGCGGTCCATATTTTTGAATCTTGTGTCCCGGTGTTCCCTCAGCCTGATAACCAACAAACAGAACATCGGTGCGCTGATCGCCAAGCAGAGCTTTCAGGTAAGTTTGGATCCGTCCACCATTACACATACCGCTGCCAGCAATCACAATGCAGGACCGGCCATGTTTCTGTAAATATTTGACCGCATGCAAATGATCCTGATGACTGTCTATCGTGGTTAATTGCTCAAACGAAAGAGGATGCCGCCCATCAACAACCCGCCGCCTCGCCTCAGCATCCCAAAGAGATTTCAGGCTTCGATAGGCTTCAGTAAATCGGCAAGCCAGAGGGGAATCAACAATAATTTCCAGATCATCCCAGAGAAGATCCATGGCAACACTCTTGCCTCGCGAGCGATGAATCAAATCTTCCAATTCGTAGAGAAGTTCTTGCGTCCGCCCGATACTGAATGCGGGAATGAGAATAACACCACGATTGGATAAAGCGTTCTGAATAACTTGACGCAACTGCTTACGTCGCGCACGCCGCCCGGAATGATTGCGATCACCATAGGTACTTTCAAGAATCAATGTATCGGCTTGATAAGGGGAACGTGGAGCGGGCAACAGCGGTGCATAAGGGGCACCCAGATCACCGGAAAACACAATTCGTCGCCCTGAGATATCGATCTCAACATAAGCAGAACCGAGGATATGTCCAGCAGGTTTCAATTTTATCCGCACGGCATCAGAATCAGTATTGATAGCTTGCCACTGACCGTAAGGCACAGG
>JASJGU010000157.1:0-8315 GCA_033791385.1 Desulfuromusa sp. | reverse complement strand
TATCAAATCACCATCCAAGAGAACCACCTTGCCATTCATTTGACGTATCCGCTCAACTACTTGATTAGCTAACGTTGTTTTTCCTGCGCCAGACATGCCAATTATCCAAATCACCATAGCCATCTCCTAACTAGTGCAAAGAATTTATCAGCCCAGACGGACAATCAAGAAGAATTTGGTTCGCGTGGACAAATACATCAAACCTCTGCTCACCGCAACCAATTGCCGCTGGTATACCAAATTCCGCACAACGAATAGCCATGTGTGAATTTGCGCCACCATATTTAGTAATAAGTCCGCCAATTTGTTGAGCAAATATCCAGTCAAAACCTGGATCTGCATTTTCAATCAGCACTATTTTGCCACGGAGATCGGGTGTCGCTTCCCCGATGACCAAGAAGCTGCAAGCAGCAGTTATTTTCTTATTGGTAATAAAATTTGGTTGGCTAACCTGGAATGGCACGACATGGACTCCTGCCTCATCGAACAACACCTGGGGAAGACGAATTGCCACACTTAGCGCGTGTCGCTCGGCGTTTTCGTACGCAATCTTTCGCAGCCGTTCTTCAATGTTGCCTTCACTACTATTGGTGATTATGTCGAGCAGGTCACTGATCGACACGTGGGACATTTCATCAAGGCTCAGTCCATGCTGCTCGCCAAAGCCGGCGATGAGGTCGAGCATTTCGCTTACGGAGCGGGTGAATACAAATTTACCGTACTCCCTGCCGACGATTGCGGATTGGACATAATCCAGGAGGTCAGCAGAATCTAATCCAGTGAAGCCTTCCGCTTCAAGTAGTTGATCAATAGCCTGCGCTTGACCCGAACTTAACTCAAACTTTTTAAACTCCTGTTTAGGACGAACCTGTGAATTTTTCATTTCAAAATCAGGCATCTGATCGTAACGGCTAGACAGGATATCATAGGTGCCTGGACGCAAATGCCCGTATTCTGCCATGAAATCATCGCGGGATAGATTTCCTAGCTGCAATCTGCGCATATCGTTCACTAAAGTGCTTGCGACCGTTCTAACGCTAGACTGAAGCTCCTGAATATTTTCTGGCGTCAAGATGCCAAGACTTTTCAACGACAGCAAAATTGCTCGTGCAATAAAACCATGTCGAGCGAGAATGGAAAAAGGGATCGTTCCCAAACGAATGCAGTCAGAGACCATTGGAATCAGGGCAGTGACATTCTTGCGTGCAGGCGACTTACACATGTCAGTCTGTCTCGTAGGCAACTTGTCTACCTGGGTCAAAGCTTTGCTAATGCACCCACTCCCTTTGCCCGCAATCAATTCGTGAGTCTGATTGCGAAGTGACTCCTTAAACTCCAGTTTCTGTGATTGATTTAGTGCATCACCGATCAATTCGTCCATTTTTTCATCTATATCGAAACTAAAAGTCGTGATTGCTACTTCAAATTCAATCTTGTCATGCAACTCCGGATGTGCCCGTAACCGTTCCACCCATGTATCGACAAGTTTTTCACCTATTTCTGGAGAAAGTCCGGCGGGAAGGTAAGAATGGAAGCTCAACCGGGTATCGATAAAAGGTTGACCGGCAAGGGATACCATTAAAGGATGTCCAGTTGGAACGGCATACCCCATCAATTCCCTGGCGTCGCGCCACGCGTTATCAGTGATCAACGTCTTGTACAGCGAAAATGCTAATGCGCGCGGCGCCCTACCTAACATTTCGGCGGGGTTCCAATCAGGCATCTGACCCAGGACTGTCGTTTTGCCGTATACGGCTGGAATTGGCTGCATTCGCGTTTTTACAAAAGACTGAATTCCCTGGAGGGCAGCATCTATGCGCCTGGATACGGCGCGGTTCCAATTTGGCCTGGTAGTGATCGCACGGACCTGTAGCAGGTATGGTGTTAACTCATCGTCCAGCGCAAACTCAATATCCAGGAATTGACTTTCTGTGATTTTTTCAAGGTCTTGAACGGCCTGAAGAAGCCGCCGGAATCGCTTCGAGCGAAGTGCTTCTATGGAATCGCGATGAACATAAAGTGTGCGATTGGCATATTCACCGTCACCCGAGGTTACTGTATTGGTTAGCCCGGAAATGTCATCGTAGTTGATAACATAATAGGGCGCGCCAGTATTTAGGTCATGTGTAAAGATCACTCCGCTCATGATCGTATCCTGCAAGAATTCCTGTACAAAAAATTCGTCGCCAATCGAACCTTTGCCATTTCGTACATAACTTGCAAGTACGGTATTTATTGCCGCTCGGACTGCTTCAGAGTCTTCTGCGGCAACGTTGAGAACCGAGTCGTATTCGCCCGCTCGGGTATACTGGCTACAATCTTCACCAACTGCAGATGAGCGAATAACCAATGGGCGACCACTAAAAGTTTCTTTTATCTGGTCGATTACAATAGAAGGTGAATTGTGAAAAGCTGATGCGTCAAATATTAGGAGCTCTGGAACCTTGAATAAAGAAACCCTGGATTCAATGTTCTTGAGCATTTGAGCTTTGGAGTTATTTTTTTTCATCGACATCCACCATAGACGATAGCTAGATTAATATCGTATCCAGACTACCAAGGATTTTGGCTGCTTGACGAGACGATTCACCACGATTGTCTGCAAAATACTTCTTGAAGAGTAATTTCCTGTTTATCCGCTGTTCTTCCCACAATTGGTGATCATCGATCATCGACTCAATTTTGCCAGCATCTTCAGGCCCAATGACTGGAAAATACTCTCTTATCTGGAGATTGGATGAATTGATCACAGCACCAGAGCTTTCTGAATTGCTGACATCAAGCAATATCAAATTCTTGTCCAAATAAATGGCGCCAAAAGAACTCCCACCATAGTCACACAGAACAAAATCGATTGCTTTATAAAGTACATTCATATCGCGCAAGGGGTTACTGTCAATTTTGTAATTCAGTGAAGCAAGTAACTCAATATATTCAGGAGATGTTCGAAATGAAAGAGGATGTGGGCGAACTACGACGTTGAACCTATCCATTAAACTCGCGATCTGTTCTGCAAACTCAGGGATTGAACAAGCGCCCTGGCCAGTTGTTGGCATCCACAATATGGTCCTTTTTTTAGAGTCGATGTCAAATTCGGTAAGGACACTGCTGATATCAAGTTCTCGATTGAAGTAACTGTCATATCTTGGGTAGCCCATAATTTCGGTTTTACCCTTAAAACGCTTATTGAGCTCTGCTGCATCATTAGACCCATGACATAAAAACAGGTCATATATATTGTTCCAGTCTTCAAGACTCCAACCATCACTGATATCTGCACCGTACATAAAACGTATTTGTTTGACACCTATTTGTAGAGGTGGGTACTGCACCGGGTCGCCATGTATTAACATGACTTTTTTTCTACCCCGGATAAAGCCAATGTAATTTGAGAACCGCTTTTTGATATTTGTTATTTCTTTGGTGAATTTCTCTTTTGTGTTGCCCGGAAAGAGGCTGGAGCCTTCCATGCGATGATTGCTGACAACATATCGGTATTTATTTTTACGACGAATTGCATTGGAAAAGAACTCAGTCTCATAACCGAGTTTTCTTATTTTATCGAGAAGCTCCTCAGCGCCAATTGCAGTGCCCCCACCCTCTAAGTCGCATTCGTGACACAGTACAATAATAAATTCTTCCGTCTTCATCTGTGACCAAACATGGGAGTAGTGTGCAAACATTATTGGCTCATGAACGAGAAAAGCGATTTTATTAATTATTTGCATATCTATTTTTGATCCAATATTGCTTAATCAATCTGCAAACCCAATGTATGTAATCCCTGTAATATTGTACTAGGATCAATGATGTAATCTTTGGAATACAAATCACTTGTCGAATAAACACCTGCTTCATATGTCAAATATCTCAAATCAACGCCAACCGCGTGGGCGATAGTTGAATACACCGAAAAAGAATCAAACTCCTGGGCCATCCAGCACAATGCTTTTGCCCCTTTTTGGCAAAAAATCAAATTGGTCCAAGCTGCGCCGGTAGGGCCGACAATATACTGCGCATGATGAGCCGTTTTTACCTGTTCCATAAAGCTAAGATCTTCAAAAAACACTTTCTCAAACCCCAAAGCCTTCAGATGGTCAAATATTTCTTCTTGATTGTAATTTCGTCGCATATTTTTCCGGGCAAGAAAAATCTTCATCGGGTAGTTGTCGCTACTGGCACTTGACAACAAATCTTTCAAGCCGGTTTCGCGCAGAAACCCAATTGATGCCCTGTCAATAACTGCATAAGAACAGTTGAACCTTGAACCGGTCTTTAAGTTAAAAGGAAGGCTGTTGGGGCTATTGATATATATCAAACTATCAACCACGTAGGATAAATTGTTTTTTAACACTACAACTTCAGTATCACCAAAAAAAACAGCAAGGGTTTCTTTGAAAGACTGGACAGTACTACAATCTTCACTTACTAAAATCGGGTACTTGCGAAAACATTCAGGGAGTTGGAAAAAAAATTCCGATTTGGCAATGATTTCGACAATCCAATGAAAATAATTAAAAGAACCATTTCCGCCCAAAAAAAATCCTCGATCAATGCTCTTGTAATTGCCTAACCGAACCACCGCAGAGTCAATTCCATTTTTCAGTATATGTCCAGAGGAATAATTAAAATTATCCTGGTCCGGTCCATTGGCTCTCTCAATAATTACCAAATCGTCATTCAATATTACAGATGAAGATAGTACTGAAATACGAGCTTTTTTGAACACATGATAATTTACATCAGGTAGGTGGACTTCTGACGTTTCTTGATTCCCTCCTACAAAGTGAGGCCCATATGAATTATTTTTTTTGCCACATCTAAGAATCCCTTTTTCGTGCCCCTCAATTGCATCCATCCAAATTAGAGGCAATACCTTACGGTTTGTATATTTCTCAAACAACCAACGACACAATCTACCAAAGCAAAGGCTACTCTTGCAGTCATTGACTGCGCAGTTCATAAGGGATTCTATAAGATGAAATTTTATCCTAAGTAATACTTTCTTAAGTTTCACAAGCGTGTTGATAACAACTTTTTTACTGCAACATTAACAGCCAGAGCTACCGAATTAGCACCCAAACTCCCCAAATGTGGCCCGATTGGAAGGCTTAACAAGTGACTTGACATTTCTTCTGCAATTGGACACAGCGCTTTACTCTCCTGTGTTGCCCCAGTATAAGCTGACTGTAGATGTGTCGGAATAGGATAATGAATCAATGTGCTGACTCCCAACTCGGCAAGAGTCTTTTGTAGTGCATCACGCTGTGCATGTTGAACTACAAAAAGATGCCAAACGGATTCGGTCGATTCCGGCACGAAAGGCATTCTTAGCGTGGTACATATGCCAAGCTCGCGTAGGTAAAGTGCCGCACACCGTTGGCGTCGTGCATTCCATTCATCAAGCTTGGTCAATTTGACACGCAAGAAGGCCGCCTGTAACTCATCTAGTCGTGAATTGAACCCCTGAAACTTGTGGTGGTATTTGACCTTTGATCCATAGTTTCCAAGGGTTCGAATTTTGTCTGCGAGCCCATTATCATTAGTGACAACAGCCCCACCATCTCCTAGTGCACCCAGATTCTTTGCAGGATAAAAGCTAAAGGCAGCAGCGTCACCAAGCCTACCAACCCGTGTACCCTTATACTTAGCTCCGTGAGCCTGGGCGGCATCTTCAATGACTTTTAAACCATACTGCTTGGCAATCGAGTTAATCGGGTCCATATCGGCTGGTTGACCATAAAGATGAACCGGAATAATAGCCTTGGTACGCTTTGTAATGGCGGCTTCTATTAGATTGGGATCAATGTTGTAGGTTTGTTTATCTGGGTCTACCGGAACTGGCGTTGCGCCAGCGTATGACACCGCTAGCCATGTGGCTATGAAAGTGTTTGACGGCACAATCACTTCATCGCCGGGGCCAATCCCCATTGCTCGTAAAATTAAATGTAGCGCATCAAGGCCATTGCCTACGCCGATGCAGTGTATTGCTTCACAATATTCGGCAAATTCAGCTTCAAAAGCTTCAACCTCCTGACCCAGAACATACTGACCAGATCCCAAGACACGGTGATAGGCGGCATCAAGTTGCTCTTTAAGCTCAACGCAAGAGGCTTTTAGATCAAGGAATGGAATTTTCATCAGTCACTGCCAAAGCGGCAAGATAGCCATCGTAATCACGGTAATAGTCGGCTTCATCGTATCGGTTAGAAGCCAACACCATGGAGACTGACCCTGATGAAAAGTTATCAAGTTCCCGCCAGATCATTGGGCATACATAGAGTCCGTAATAGGAGCGGTTAAGGTGAAAGCGTTTCTTTCCTGAACCGTCATCAAGCACTACGTCAAAGCTTCCTGACATGGCAATTATTAATTGACTCAACTCTTTGTGTGCATGACCACCGCGCTCGGCGCCACCAGGGACATCATAGAGGTAATAAACACGACGGATATCAAAGGGAATATGCCCGCCACTTTCAACGAAAGTGAGATTTCCTCGGGGGTCAGTGATTTTCGGAAGTTCAATAATTTTGCAGTCACTGAGTGGCATGAGCTATTCCTGTAGTTTTTTTATGATTCTGGCTGGATTGCCAACAACAAGCATTCGTGATGGAACATCTTTTGTAACGACCGCACCAGCGCCGACCATTGCATTCTCCCCGATTATAATACCAGGCAAAACGGTCGCATTTGCTCCGATACTGGCACCCTTTTTAACATGAGTTTCCAGAAGCTCAAACTCCTGCTTGGTTCGAGGAAATATGTCATTTGTGAAGGTTGCATTGGGGCCGATAAAAACATCATCTTCAATACGAAGTCCATCCCATATTTGCACACCGCACTTAATCGTAACTCGATCTCCGATTGTCACGTCATTTTCAACAAAAACATGATCACAAATATTGCAGTCAGATCCGATGTGTGCTCCCGGCAGGACATGAGAAAATGCCCAAATTCGAGTTCCTTCTCCTATCTCGTTGGATTCAACAATTGCCGTCTCATGTTTGAAATAATTTGGCATGATAGTTCCGCTTGCTGGAGGCCAGAAATCAAACTCCCTCGGAGTTCCTTAAATGATCAAGTATGTCATACAATATTTTCAAAGATGAAAGCATAGCATTAATTCAAATAGGTGAACCGCGCTGTAAATCATTTGGTCATAATAAACCAATTAACCATACGCAATTTCCGGGTCTTGATATGAGTATGCATATAAAATGTGCAAGGAAACCGGGGAGTAAAGAATTCAATGCCACCTATCAAAAGGCTCATAAAAAACCTATTTTCATTTTTTGGATTTGAGGTTAAATCCCGTCAAAAGGGAAAAGCCAGGAACGAGAACATCCATAACCTTGCGGGTGCTTATGAATACCAACTCAAAAGTAAATATTCGCATGTCAAGACACCGTGCGAAATACAGGAAAAACCGAATGAAATACGAGATTTTCTGAAGTTTTTGTTGATTCCGGCATCATGTCGCCGATACCTTATGAACACACGGACTAATATGTCAAAGCTCATTTAACACATGTCAATTACAAACAGACTAAAGCTCTTCACCCTCGTTACGTGGCGAATAATCGGTGTGCATCCTGCAATCTATTACCCGTTACAGAAGATTTTTGGTAAATATTATCGACTCGCGATACACGATGATACGGAGATCGTTATAGAGGGATACCCTCGATCTGGCAACACATTCTCAGTCGTTGCTTTCGAGCAGGCCCAGAACAGACCTGTAAAAATCGCACACCACCTTCACATTGCAGCACAGGCTATAGCCGGTACAAAAAGAGGTATTCCGGTGATCATCCTGCTTCGCTCTCCTGTTGATGCAATCAGTTCGTTGATTACTCGCGAACCCTTTATTACGATAAACGTGGCGCTTGAAGACTACATCAGGTTTTACAAGTCTGTGCTGCCAATAAAAAACAAGGTATTGATAGCGCGCTTCGAAGAAGTTACAAGTGACTTCGGCGGGATCATTGATCGCATGAACCTCAAGTTCAACACTGGCTACAAGTCATTCGAACACACAAAAGAAAATGTCGCCCGTGTATTTTCCAGCCTGGATGACCTGGAAACGAAAAATGTATCAAAACTGACGGATGAGTCAAAAGTCGCTCGACCCTCTGAACATCGCAAAAGAGACAGCGAAAGGATTAAAAAAGAGTTACTGCTTGCCGATTACAATCACCTATTGGCAATAGCGGTTGAGTTATATGAGAAGCTGGCAAGCAAAAAACCATGAACCCCCTGATTAAGTAGATCCGTCAATTTCCCTTGGTAATTAAATGCGACAGAATTGCTTGGTA
>JASJGU010000156.1:0-4540 GCA_033791385.1 Desulfuromusa sp. | reverse complement strand
CACACAATATTATTAAAAAATATAAATATCAATTTCAAGGTCGGAGAACACTTGGCTGTTGTTGGAGCAAACGGATCGCGAAAATCTGCCCTGGGCAAATTGCTGTGCAATGACTTGAGGATCGTATCAGGTGAAGCGCAGATCCCCGAGAAGGCTGACTACGTTTCTTTCGAGAAGGTCAATGAAATACTGGAATGTGAAAGACTGAACGATGATTCTGATTTTATGGGAGGCCGGCAAGATATCGGCACCACAATGCGGAAATTTATCCTGAATGGCGATCCTGAAAAAGAGCCGCAGCTGCTTGCTCTTGCCCGGCAGCTGAAATTCAAAAAACTTCTCGACCATGGCATAAAAACCTTATCGACTGGAGAAATGCGTAAAGCGATTATCTGTCGAACAATCATCAAGGCACCGGAGATACTGGTCCTCGATGAACCATTTGATGGACTTGATCTTGAGTCTTGTGATGTCCTGAAGGAGCTGATTACTGGCTGTATTGGAACCGGCATCCAGATTGTATTGCTCTTGAACCGGTTCAGCGAAATCATCCCCGAAATAACCCACATTGCTTATATCAGGGACTGTGCCCTTTTTATCTCAGGTGCCAAAGATGAAATTTTACAATCCAAGGCGCTGTTGCGGTTTCATTCTTTTCATTACTTACCCGTCCTGCAGCTTCCCGGTACCGCTGATCAGGCAAGCCTCCCCGCAGTAGTCTCTGAGGTTCCATTGATTGAAATGAGAGATGTCACGGTCCAATATGATGGAAATATTGTCCTGAATAAGCTGAATTGGAAAGTGGATCCTGATCAGCACTGGCAGGTCATCGGGCCGAATGGTTCGGGTAAGTCAACCCTGTTAAGCCTGATTACCGGTGATAATACCCAGGCCTACGGCAATGACATTCATTTGTTTGGCAGAAAAAAAGGTTCGGGCGAGAGTGTCTGGGATATCAAAAAACAGATCGGCTATATATCGACAGCCCTGCAGCAGAATTACCGGGTCGGCGGGACGGCCAAGATGGTGATCATTTCGGGCTTTTGTGACTCCATCGGGGTGTATCGAAAGTATTCAAAGCAGCAGGAAGAGATCGCCTTGAAATGGCTTGAGATGATTCATATGGAGCAGCAACATAACGTATCTTTTCGCAGGTTATCTTACGGAGAACAGCGGATGGTCCTGTTGGCAAGAGCAATGATCAAACAGCCCAGACTGCTCATCCTGGACGAGCCCTGCCAGGGCCTCGATGAGATTAACAGGGCGATGGTGTTAAAACTTATCGATTATATTGGCAGACAAGGGGGCACGCAGATCATCTATGTGACACATCACTCTGAAGACGAAATCCCGTCCATCAAAAATGAAATGCAGCTTGTCCCTGCCGAAGGAGGCGGTTGCAAACCTAAGTATGCGGAGTGTTCCTATTTTGATTAGAATTTTTAAGTGTCCTAATGGGCTCAACAAGCAAAAAAGGCCTTTTGATATCTACAATTCAGCGGCCACTAGGACACCTACGAGAGACAATTTTAAGTTTATCTTTCCAAGAGCCGACACAGGGCTGCTTCGGCGTTAGTCATTCGCTCCCGGCCACAGCCTTCTACCAATTCATAGGGGCGTTTGTGCTGGATGATTTCTTCGAGGTGGCGCTGGTAAAGTCGCTGGTGGTCGCATGGATTTTCCCGTAGAGGATCAGGCTCCCATGGTAGGTCCGGTTTGCAAAGCAGGTAAATGTGGGATGATTCCCGTTCGATTCCTGTGCTGACTTCCGCAGGACAGCATCCGAATACCTCTTCTGCCCAGATTTTGTAATTGATGAGATCAGTATCAAAAATTCCACAGGTTGCAGAGATTGGAACTTTTTCCTGCTGATAGTTCAGATGCAAGCGACTCATTTTACTCAACTGTTCAAGATCGTATTCCGGGCCATTTTCTTCAAGATAATATCGAGCGTATTCCAGCGCATAGGGGAGTTTAAAAACTGCTCCCAGGTGTTTAGTGAGGCTACTTTTCCCCGAGGATTCTGCACCGGTGATGACAATTCGTATCATATTGGTCCGTAAAATCTGTTTTTAGTTTTTTGGCTGGGTGGATCGATGCCACTTTACCCAACCGTAGATGCCCAGGACAAGAAAGATGGCGTATTGAACGGAATATATAGGAGCCTCTTTGACCCAATAAATATGAATTCCTAGCAGGTTAACCACCAGCCACAGAACCCAGTTTTCCATCCGCTTGCGTGCTTGGAGAAACTGCGCGAAAAAATTCAAGACGGTTGTTGTTGAGTCACGCCACAACAAGGAGGGTTCCGGAATCCAGCTCACCTGCGTAGCCAGCCCAGAAATTCCGAATGCCCAGCCGGCAATACCGAGCAATGCAGCAATAAACAGGAAGAGCTGTTTTCTGCGTGGTAACCAGACCGGAATAAACGGTTCTTCCTGCTGGATACCTCCGCTACGTGCCCAGACAAACCAACAGTAAAGCTGAATAGGAATGTAGGCAAGGTAGAGGATACCGTCGGAAACCAGTTGCCACTGCGTAAATGCCAGCCAGGCAGAAATAGCCGCCCATAGTATTCCCAAAGGCCAACCCAGAATGTTTTGCCGAGCAATCAGTATGACGCCAATGACAGCACTCAGGGTAGCAATAATTTCAACCGGAGTTGTGCCAAACAATTGAAGCCATGAAATAGTATCTAAAGAAAGGTTACTCATGAATCATATCCGTCATTTTTTTTAATCCCTATGGATTGCGAGGCATAATACCAGACTTCCGGGGACAGTTTGTTTAGGAGTCCAAAAGGGCGCCCCAAACAACAATAGTCCGACTACTGTGTAGCCGGACTATTGTTGTTTGGGGCTGAAGGCGAGACTTGATATTTCAGCATTAAAACCAATAGCTTAAGTTCTGGAAAGCTGCGCTACGTGTAGCAAAACGCGGTGCAAAAATATGCCCTCATCCTGTCATGATTTCTGAGATAAATCAAGATGTCAATCCTGCCCAGTAGTTAGTGGTCATTATTGTAAAAGGTATCGACCTCATGTGTTGCTGGAAGTGTTTTGACATTAGGTTCCCTTAGAACTTATCAGCGTCATTCTTGATAGGCTCATTTTTCTCATTCTGATATTTGTAGCCACTCTGAGCCTCGACAGCTTTTTTGTAAGATACGTCTGTGTATGTAAGAATTGGGGCAGAGAATAGTTTCAGTATGATTTGGTCAGTTTCATTGAGGTTCCACTGATATGCCTTCTTCAGGCTACGTTTAGGCTTGTTAGGAGGGCCATATTTCTCGATGAACATGTTGATTAACTCTGGGTAGAGCCGTTTTTTGTCCATTCTTCCAGTCATCATGATTTCTATCTCATAGAGTATTCTTGGTCGCTCAGGAGCAATTCTCAGGCTGACTGTTGAGTTAACTCCAAATAGCTTAGTTAAGTATCCAACGGAAGAAGCTTTCCAGAATCGCTCATTGATGAACCTTTGATTAAAACCACTATCTCGGGAGATTACACCAGCCCGTGTTAGGGGAATGTTGTTAGCTCTTGCTGTCTCTACTATTTCAGATAAAGTCATACCTGTACTCCACACATCAAACTTAAAAGCAAGGGCAGGGGCGGATACAAGCAGTATGACCAGCAGTAAAGAAGCAGCGGGTATGTATTTAATATGAGATTTCACAGCTCCTCCGTTATTCAATATAACAAATCAGTTGTTCTGCTTCTAGGGTATCACACCAAGTATGCCACCAAAGTTCATTCATCGGTCCCACCTGTGTCATTACTCGTTCAATCGTTTAAACATCTTGTGGCTGATTCGCTGAAGCAGGCTAGTGTTGCTGAGGAATCATAGCAGAGATACCTGGTCTTGCAAACCAGTCGATTACCACAGGCCGTTATGGTAAAAGATATCGTCCTCAGGTGTTGTTGGATGCTTTGATGAAAATGGATTAAGGGATCATTTAGGAGAGAAAAAATGATTGGAAGTACTAATGCATTTCGTTTTGATAAAAATAATTATGAATTCCTGAGTGGGGAGTTGAGGATTGGTAAGCACTTGTCTCTCCGATCTTAATATGAAAATCAACCGGATGTTTTAAAGAAAGCCCAAGCCGATCAATACGCCACACAATAAGTGTATCGCCCTCCTGCAGCGCAGAAAGATTTTTGTTTTGCACCGGAATGGGCTTCAAGCCGGCCAGCATCTGTTTGCGCCACTGCTGTAAATGGGATTCATGCAAACCTTTGTTGCGCAAAAAGGCACCCAGTTCTGCATCGGTTAACGACGCAGCTTCAAGCACAGCTACCAGTTTCTCTTCGGGATTCCAGTCTTGTGGTCGTTTCATTTTAATCGGCTTTGGCAGACAAATGGATTCAACATCTGGAACGTCGGGCTTAAGCTCTACGGCTGCGGCGGCTTTTACCCATCGGTAAATGGATGCAAGAGACGCATCGAACTCTTTCGCCAGGGCTTCAAGAGTAGGAGCATTAGGGCCGGTTGCCTTCTGAACCACAATGGCTCGGTATGCTTTGTTATACATGTT
>JASJGU010000155.1:0-3616 GCA_033791385.1 Desulfuromusa sp. | reverse complement strand
CTCCTGAAGCAATTGGTGAACTGGTTAGGGCTCTTTCAAGCGGTTTTGATGTATGTTATACACAATATGTTAACCGGCAGCATGTCTATTGGAAAAAGCTTGGCAGTAAATTCAACGATCTGGTCGCTACATTGTTGCTGGGGAAACCTAAAGGCCTTTATTTGTCATCATTCAAGGCAATTCACAGGGATATTGCTGAAGAGATAACCAAATACGATGGGCCGTATGCTTATGTCGATGGACTTATTCTTGATGTAACCAGTTCCATTACTTCCATTAATATTAACCATCAGGAGAGGCTGGAAGGCGGTGGTAATTATGATCTGTGGCGCTCTTTATCCTTGTGGTCAAAGATGGCGACTGGTTTTTCAGTGCTTCCATTACGATTGGCTACCTATACAGGTTTTTTCCTGGCTCTGTTAAGTTTTGTGTTGATTATAGGTGTGTTTGTAGTGAAGTTGAGTGACCCTGACGCAGCTTCCGGCTGGGCATCGTTGGCGGCAACAGTGTTACTGTTGGGTGGTATACAGGCGCTTTGTATCGGGATGTTGGGAGAATATATGGGTCGCACCTATTTGAAGATTAATGGTAAGCGTCAGTTTGTAGTTGGTGGTTCAACCTGGAAGAAGGGGGAAGGGAAATAAAAATGGAAAAGCCTGAGTTTGATCAGCATGCAGACCGGTATGATCAAATATTAGGTGATTCGATGCCTGTAGGGCTGAATGAGGATACTTATTTTGCCGAATATAAAATTGCATTGGCTGCAAGCCGGATGGGGGGATCAACTGTCAGGCATATTCTGGATTATGGTTGTGGTGCCGGGCGAAGCCTGCCGTACATCGAACAGTATTTTCCATCTGCAGAAATTTGGGGTTACGATGTTTCACCAGCTTCGTTGGAGTTTGCCGGGCAACGGCTTCCGGTTGCGAAACTGTTTTCTGATTGGAGTAATGCCGCTTCAACTCAATTTGATTTGATTATTTCAGCCAATGTTTTTCACCATATACCGCCGGCTAACAGGTTGTTTGCACTAAAGCAGTGCTTTGACTCGCTTAGTGAAGGTGGAAAACTGTTTCTGTTTGAACACAACCCATACAATCCTGCTACGCGATGGATATTTGAGCACTGTCCGTTTGATGAGGATGCTGAGATGTTGAGTCTCAAGCAGTCTCTTGAGTTAGCTGTGGCAGCCGGTTTTAAATCCATAGATCATGGCTACACACTTTTTTTTCCGCGACCTCTGGCATTCCTGCGAGGCATGGAACCCTACATGAGGCGAATACCTCTGGGGGCACAATACTATGTAAGGATGGAAAAGTGATTTCTCCCATGCTCAGTGTGATTGCGCACAGATTGGTGGTCGAAATATCGTACCTTAGGAGTCGGAGACAAATATCCTTGTTTCTGTACGCATTCATTTATGCAAAAGCTATCAGCGGTGCATTGGTTCGTCCCCTTTGCCTTAGTCGTTGTGTGAGCTTTATGGATGAAATATGAATAAAAACCTGTTTGATCAGCGCTTCTTTGCTCACTCTCCTTTACTGTTATCATGGTCGGCACTGCTGCTCATAATTGTATATGCAACATGGAATACGGGGCTTGTAAGTGATGACTTTGCTTTGCTCAACCGAGGCTTATCGATTTCCATATGGGATGATCTGATTCCCTCAGTATTTGTGACAACGCCCTTTTTGCACTATGCGTTATCCATTTTTTATCACGCTATAGGTGATGCTTTCTGGGGATATAGTGTGCTGAAGGCATTCTATCTTTGCTTTGCCTCATACGCTGTGTTCCTATTTTTTTCAAAGTTCACATCAGAGAACCGAGCATTTTTGGGAATGCTTGTGTTTGTTTTTTCTCCCATTCATGATGGGGTAACACTCTGGCTTGTGGGACACTATTTGATGATGTCCTTAGCATGCTATTTATTTGCCTTCGTTTTAGCATCCGATGGGAGGTATAAAACAGCAATATTTTTTGCTCTTGCTGCCTCGTTTACGTGTTATGGTTCAGCGCCGGTGGCCCTTTTCCTTGGCTGTATTTTCTTGTGGCGGCGTGAGTTTTTGAACGCTTGTGTAATCCTTATTCCAAACATGATTTATACTCTTTATTATATAGGCACTTCTGTGTTCCTGAAGGTGGGTACTGAACGCATTCCAACTGCATGGGATTGGCTGCAATTTTCAAAAAGTTATGTCATGCAACTTCTCAGTTATGTGGATGCAGCTATCGGGCCGTCAGCCATATTGAAAACTATATTGGCCATCAGTAGTCTGGAGGTGGTTTCGATTGTGATTGTTTGCGGTTTTGCCATCCTCATCTGGCCGGGAAAACGATCAGAAGGTGACGATGTCCGCCCTTCCGCTTCAATTCTTTTTTTTGCATTGTGTATGCTTCTGGGGGCCTTTGCCCTATTTGCATCTACAGGGAGATACCCTCAGATTTCATTCAATTTGGGTGATCGGGTAACCATTTTCGGTAGCTTTTTCCTTGCATTGCTCGCAATGCGCTGGATGTCTAAGCGGCTGCTTGCCTGTACAGCAATGATAATATGCGCTGCATTCGTTGGTTTGGGAGACCACTGGAGTAGCTGGAATGAAACAACACTAACTACCATTTCTAATATACGAAATAATGAACAACTCAATTCCTTAGAACATGAGGATAGGGTTTTTGTTAAAGGTCTCCAGTATAGCCAGCTTGGTCCGATGGCGCATATTGATCATTTTTCTTCAGGTTACGTTATTCAGGACGTGTTTATTTACGCCATGCAGTCTGATAATCCTCCAGAAACGGTTTCCCTCAACAGAAGTATGGACTTTGTTGATGGCGAGCTGATTGATAGAAAGTTTGGAGCTCGCTATCCGATATCTGGGTATATCAATGTGTACGATGCGGCTTCTGATCATTTTGAACGGATTGATGCCGTCCGTATAAGGGTTTTGCTGGATAGCTTGCCGGTGGAAAACCGGCATTGGGTGCAGTTGCTGGGCCCGGGGATTATACGAGATACTGTTGTGTGGCTAATGCCCGGAATCAGCTACGCGTTCACTTCATCATAGTGGTATGTGGGTGATCAGTGAAAGTCTGTCGATGGTGAAGTGTATGTCGTTTTTTAAAGGAATGGTGACCTAAAGTGTTGATAGCTATAACAGGAGGAACGGGCTTCATCGGAGAAAATTTGGCAATGCGCTGTCTTTCTCAGGGCGATGATGTGCGTATTCTCTCCCGAAAGGTTCCATGTGAAAGATGGCTCTCTCTTGGAGTGGAATGGCATCAAGGAGATCTGGAAGATTCGTCTTGCTTGTTACCTTTTGTAGATGGGGTGGATGTTCTCTACCACTGCGCTGGCCAGCTGACCGATGCAGAAATGATGCAGAGGTTACATGTCGAAGGTACGCGGCATCTAATTGAGGCGGCATCTGGTCGTATTGGCCATTGGGTGCAATTGAGCAGTGTTGGTGTGTACGGGCCCGTTTCAGCAGGTGAAATCACAGAAGAGTCTTCAATCAACCCTGTCGGTGAATACGAGATAACCAAGGCGGAGTCTGATGCGCTTGTTCTGGAGGCTGCATCGCAGGCAAGGTTCAGCTGTACAATTCTTCGGCCCTCC
>JASJGU010000154.1:0-2927 GCA_033791385.1 Desulfuromusa sp. | reverse complement strand
TCTGATGAGCTGTGCATCAGTATGCATACTGTAAAAACTCATATCTATAATATATTCAGGAAGATAGGCGTCCCTTCTCGGACTCAGGCAGCTCTTTGGGCGGCGAAAAACCTCTAATTCAGAAGTCATACTTTTTTCTTATTTTTGAGAGTACTCTGACCAAAAAGTACCAGGCGCTCACTTCCGTAAAGTAAGAAGTTAATCACACCTTTGCTCGATTCCCCTTTCTTTACCCCCTTGAGATACTAGAATTCTGAAAAATTATCATAAGGGGGCGGCCATGTTTACAGGTATACGCAAAATTGAGCGCTATTCGCTAATTTGCCCTATTCTGCTATCTCCACTCTCGAGCTCAGTTTCAGCCCAACCCATTCTAAGTTTGACGAAAAATATCTCTGCGCAAGGGGCCTATGTCTCTGGTTGCCCACAATGGGTCGGTAGCTCACAAATGTTTGCCAGCATTTTTTATGAAATCTCATTTCTTGCTCAAAAAGAAGCAGAATCCCGGTTTTTAATGCGTTTTCGGTCTCGGGCGATCCGTAACGATGATGATGGTTTTGCGCTTGAGTTTTTCTGTAAAGATATGATTCTCCCCTTGTCTAAACAGTGCAATATGAGCCGCTATGAAATAAAGGCTGCAGAGATGATTGAATGTATGTTGTTAACGCGAGATTTTTCAAAGTTTAGGTATCATTAGTGCCCGGCATAGGAGGATGCCGGTATCGTCATCTACTGGAACTCGGGTGATGAGGGCACTGTCAATGCTCAGCTGTTTATCTCATGCCAGGGTGCACAGAAGGCTTATGTGGTTTGAACAGACTCTGGTTTATTTGAAATGAAAAGTAGTCATGCAAAATGAAAAGTTTTGGTAGTTTCCTGTAAGTTTCTGGAGGTTGTTATGAAAAAACTTTTTTGCATCATTTCTGCACTCTTGCTGGTCATCTGGACCACTGCAGCACTTGCTGTCGATTATGAAGGGCCTGGATTGGTTCAGGCTCCGATGATTACCCAGACCTTGGAGCGTGTCGGGGTTGCCAGTGCCTGGAATACCCAAACCGAGTTTTACCTTGATCTGGTTGCCGTTGATGGCTGGGAACTGCGGAATGTCCAGATCTATGTTGGGAACGATCCGGTTCCTGCCTCCAGAAGGGGAAATCTCATCCCCGGACGTTTTAATTACAAAGAAGCGTATGCCAATTCTCCAGGGAATCACCGGCTGGTTCTCAATCTGGTCGACGATCTCGATTTTCACTGGGGGGTGCCCTATGTCGCTATGAGAGACCTGAACCTTGCCGTGCATATCAGTGCGGTCAAGCTAAACGATGATGGAACTCCTGGCGCTGCTGCGGCTGCCTGGGCTTATACCGGCATCGGCTCTGACACTGAGTATGGCGATGTCGATGAGGGGGCCCTTACAGAATTGGAGTTCGAGGGTGTCGGCAGAGGCTGGACGTTTGGCTATAAACTGTCCCATCCGATGCGCGGACACGTTATCGATTCTCCCGTCGGTGGTCTGTCATTTCGGACCCCGACCCACAGCAACCTGACCGACGAAGCCGGGGCGTTCGATTTCTTCCCGGACGAAACGGTTACTCTGTCGATAGGTGACTATGTGTTGGGCAGCACTGTGGCCGCCAAAAAAATCACGCCACTCGACCTGTTCGAAATGGCTGATACCACCAACATTGAAGTCGGCAACATGGCGAGTCTGTTACAGAGTCTTGATAGTGACGCTGATCCGCAAAGTGGGATTAGCATCACAGCGGATGTTCGTGCCTATCTCGACGCAGCCATGACCGAACTGGGCTACGACAGTTTTGACTTTGCAGACAGTGCTCAGATTGAAGCGATTATTAGTAAAACGATCGAGCTGGCAGCTGCAGGTGACCCGTCCCTGGACCTGAATAATGTGGATGTTGAGGATGCATTGGCTCATCTTGAGAAGTCCCTCGACAGCATCATGTTCCGGAAAAATATTTCGAAAACACCGCTGCTAGGGAGCGCCAAAGCTAAGCTTAACGTGATGGGGGTCTGGTTCCCGGCGTTAAAAGCTAACGCAACCATTAACTATGGTGAATCCTATCCGACCGATCCGGAAGACTACAGTGATCCGGAGGCGGTCACAATTGAATATTATGATGAAAATGGCGACTTAATCAGGGAGGTAGATGAAGCCAAACCACTGATCGCAACCTACACTGATGAAGATCCGGAAACGGGAGCCCATGATGTTTGGGCCGCAGTTTCACGCGATGATGGCAACACTTGGAAGCGTAAAAACATCTCACGGATGGCTGACCGTTCTTCCTATATTTTGGAAAACGGCGAAGAGTTTTTCGGCCATTGTAAAAAGCCAGTGTTTCAGGTGAAAGGAAACAAGATCCTGATCTCTTGGACCAGTAAGTTTGCTCGGGGTGGTAAACCACGCTACGCCATCAAAACCTGTGATGATCCAACAACTGACATTGTTGAAACTCCAGAGAACGGATGCGCAGTTTATTGTACAGGAAGCACCGCAGATGGTACTGAGACCTGCGAAGCGGATTACCCTGGTGACGATATTTACTGGACGGACGATATCAGGGGTGTCAGTGGCAAGCAACTTTAGGTTGACTATACCGAAGACTATCCCGAAGTCGGGGAAGTGCCTTACAGTGCTGTTTGGGTCGCCCGTGGAATTATCGCCACATCAGCAGACGTTACAAAAGGGGTTGGTCGCTACGTCGGTGATATTGTCTGGTTTAAGCCGGAACGCTTGACTTCAGCTCGGCGCGATGCCAATCAGATCTTTATGGGCGCTGCCGATGGCGCTGGTTTCGGCATTTCATGGCAGGAAGATCCGGGCGGGTTGCGTCCCGGGGAAGCAAAAGGGCCGGGTCCTGGTTGGGGTGGAGCGACCACCAATCACAAGACCGATATCTGGTACA
>JASJGU010000153.1:0-3315 GCA_033791385.1 Desulfuromusa sp. | reverse complement strand
GTTATAAACCCCGACGATATGGGTCGCTTTGTCCCCTTCGACCAGCGGCATCCCGTTAGCTAACTGCACCGAGACCGTACCAGTTGAGGTTTCAAAACTGCGGGCACCAATCGACTCAGAAATATATTTGAGCAACATATCCCGGCGATCACGATCAGAATTGGCATCCTGTCCAGACATTTCAATCGCAGAAATCCGATTGTTCAACTGGGCAATTTCATCAAGACTAAGATTAACACCATCAATTTTTGAGGTAATGGTGTTGTTGATATTCTTCACCACCTGCTGGGTTTCATTGTAAACATTGCTAAAAGCGTTACCGATCAACTCGCCACGCTGGAGAACCATCTGCCGTTCAACTTCACCGCCGGGATTGGTGGAAAGCTGCCGCCAGCTATCAAAAAATTGATCAAATTCATCCGACAGGCTGCCATCTCCGATTCCAACCACACGTTCCAGTTCGGCCAATGTGTTGACCATACTGTTTTCCAGCCCCATCTCGGCCGATTTATCTTTGATCTGACCATCAAGAAAAACATCATGAGAGCGTGCGACCGAACCAACCGTAACACCGGTACCAATAAAAAAATCGCCAAAATTCAAAGCAGGATATGGGGTTAGATTGGGAGTTTGACGCGAATAGCCATCGGTGTTGACATTGGCGATATTCAGGCCGGTGATTTCAATCGCTTTCTGGTTGGTCTGCAAGGAAGTTCGCCCTGAGTTCAACGCTGCATTAAGTCCACCGCCCATTATTTACACCTTCCCCGACAACAGGCGACCGCCCTGTGATAACGTCCGGGACTGGCCACTGTCACCATAAACTTGCGGCATAGCTGCTTTACCGAAAAAACCCATCAGATCACGGACCCAACTCAGCCCGGTCCAAAGCAAAAAAGCATTGCGCCGATTTTCCTGATCAATCTGCTTGAGCAAACCCTCCAAGCCAACAACCTCTTCGGGTTGCGGATTCAGTTCAGCTAACAACTCTTCCTTGGCGGCAACAACCGATTGGAGGCCCGGCATGTCAAGGGCTTGAGCCATTTCGCGTTCCTGTTGTAATAGCTCAAGGAGGGTTTCAAGTTTAAGTTTGATGTCCGAACGAGCCATCTCAACTTTCCTTCATCAGGAAGGGGAGCAGGCTCGAAGCGACCTTGTCGAGATCTGGCTTGTAGGTACCGTTCTCAATCTGCGCTTTCAACGCCTGCAGCTTTTCGGCTCTGGCGGTGTCTTGAGTTGTGCTGACCGCTTGAGCCTTGGTCGCATTCTGCAAAGCGCTGGAAAAATCAACTCGATCAGCTTTACCGGTTTCGCCAGATTTTTTAGCAGCACCGACGTCAGCGCTACGATTGATATTCCCCAGTGGGCCAAACCCTTTATTTCCAGTAATACTGTCGACCATGATAGACTCCTTATTCCCCTGATGCTTCAAACTGGGCAGCAAAAGCGTCCAGTTTTTCCATGATAGCGTCATATGTTTGTTGTGATATTTCTGGCAGGGCACCGCCAAAGGCCTCTTGAGCCTCCATGAAACCCTGATCAATCGCATCTTTCATCTGCTGCAATTTTGCCGGATCATTGCCAAAACCATTGATAGCAAAATCAACAATCCGCTGTGAGGTCTTTTCAACACCAAAATAACCATCCTCGGCAACCAGCGCCTGCGCCTCTTCCTGGGTCATGGAATTAAAATTGACTTCGGTATCACCATCCTTAAACTGCAAACTAAGGCCCTGATCCTCTAGCGTTTTGATCACTAAATTGCGTAGTAATTCGTGTGCAGACGCAACTTTAAGTCCCGGACCATAGGTTTCGTCAACCTTTTCCTGCTCACCCAGCGAAACACGGTCATCAGCAGTCGCTCTGGTTCTTTCACGCTGCTGGCGCTGAATTATCTCTTCCTGATGTTGCCCGGAAATTGGTCTTGCACTGCGGGTAGGATCAATACTATCAGTCATAAGTCTCCTCCGATGAGATCTTCTTGGAAACTTTATCGACCTGAAAGCTGATTTTCTTTAGATATTATTTTGAAAATCTGTGTGGTCATTCTACATCAGGACAATCTGCAAATAGCCACCACCGTGAGATAGAAAAGAACTTCTGCTATTTGCTGGGTTGCGCCAAGGCAGTCACCCGTATAGCCACCGATATTTTTTTTGAAATAATAGCCAAGATAGATTTTTGCTAAATAGCCGACCAGTAGGGGGAGAATAAAAATCCAATGGGGAAAGAGCAATAATGGCAGAAGGGTGAGCAGAAAACTGAACATCATTTCCGCTTTTGTTAAGCGGAGCGAGGCAATCGGTTTGGCTTTACTGCGATCAGGATCTTGTACATAGTCGTGAGATTGAACAAAAGTTGAGGCGATAAAGCGGCTACTACAATGGGCATTGATGAGGGTAATCAACAACAGATATAGATCTATTTCTGCTATTTCATACAGTGCATATAATTTCAACAGCACCAATAGTAGCATGCCAATAGCGCCATAAACGCCTATACGGCTATCTTTCATGATGGTTAGAATCTGGTCTTTTGAGTATCCTCCACCAAAACCATCACAAACATCAGAAAAGCCGTCTTCATGAAAAGCACCCGTCAACAGAACACCACCGATAACTGACAACACCACAGCGATTGACAGCGGAAACATGTGTACTGCCAACCAAAAGACCAAAGCCGAAAAACCACCGACAATCCAGCCAATAACAGGGAAATATTTACGCGATTTATGCAGATACTCGGCACGGTACTTCGTCCATGAAGGGCACGGGATACGAGTAAAAAACATCAGTGCCGTAAAAAAATAATGAATCTCTTGTTTAATCATTCTGCCCCGCAAAAATGCCGCTTAACGACACATAAAACCGATGATCTCCTCGATAAATTCATGGCCGTAACGTTGCAATTTGGCCTGGCCAACGCCATTAATCTGGAGAAATTCGTCCTTGCCAGTTGGCAGTATCGCTGCCATCTCTGCCAGACTGGCATCACCAAAAACGACATAAGGTGGCACCCCATCACGATCGGCAATTTGCTTGCGCAAAACCCGTAACTGATTAAACAGCTCCTGATCATATTCAAGGCCGACAATTTTCCGCTCTGGGCGCTTCTTACGTCCCGGTTTAATTCGTGGTTGGGTGATCGTCAGTCCAGTTTCACCACGTAACAATGGTCTGGCAGCTTCAGTCAGTTTCAACACCGAATAATTGCCGATATCCTGTTCCAGATAGCCACAATGGATCAATTGCCGCAGCAGATGACTCCAGTGATCCTGATTCTGTTCACGACCAATGCCGTAAGTCGAGAGCTGAT
>JASJGU010000152.1:0-3329 GCA_033791385.1 Desulfuromusa sp. | reverse complement strand
TTTCGAGCTCTTTGAAGTCGAGAGACTCCAGGATTCCTTCCTGCACCTCGTCATATCTGTAGCCATAGACAACGAGTTTTTCGTATGTCTGGTGCAGCTCCCAAACACGATCGAGAAAGTCCGGCAAGACAACCAGGTCAGCATCTGGAATAACAATAAGCTCGCCCCGGGCTTGATTTATTCCTCTGTTAAAACAGTATGACGAATGATATATGCCTTTTTTGTCTAAGCAAATTGCCTTGACTTTCGGGTTCGACAGAATGTCCGGATGGATTTTGTCAAAATAATCCACCCAGATAATTTCATATTCTTCATCCGGAAAGGTCTGTTGGGAAAAATAATTAGCTCCGAAAACCTTTTCCCTGAAATCTCCGTCAATCATTACGACGCTGATTTTTATATTTTTGTTGTCTTCAACCATATGGGTAACTTCGTTTTTATAAGTTTAGGAGTATTTCAATACTCGATTCGGAAACTTGATGCCTAATTCATCCCCCCTCTTCAGGTAGTCACGGATTCTATCTAGCAAATCCGCATCAGCGACTTGATTTGCGTATTTTTTTTTGACATTAGCTCTCATGTTGATCTTCCCACCAATGATATCTTCCGTTTCAGTGGTAAAGGAGAGACCCAAGTTCGCAAATAGCGCCTTGGTTTTATCTATATCGTTTAGGTCATTGATATCCGTTTCGTGAAAGGGGATATGCGGATACATTTGTTTAAAGGCTGTTGCCCTGGCCTCGATATCGATTAAGTATGCGATGCTCAGATCGATGTAATCCAACTTGTTGTCGCCATCGATAGCTTTGATCACTGCGGTTTGAGAATTGGGGCTGATCATCCAGTCTGGCCACGCCGAATTTTGGTCAGAGAAATAGCAAAGCTGCACAAAACTTTTCAAGGTTTGCAAGAGATCCCTTTGCAGATGGATAACTTGCACGTTCCTCAGGTCACGAAGTACGACATCATAAAAAGTTTTGATAAACATATGATTGGTTTCGACGTACACAGACTGATCAGGGTATTGACTGGCGATCTTTACGATGGTTTTCGATTTGGTTCGGCGGTCATTGAAAGTTTTCTCTAAACCGTTTCGGGCGACCGCCAGCAAGTAGTCCCCTATCATCTGCGGCTCTGGCTCATGGAAACTGTAGGTCATCGGAGCTGTCCCGAGTAGTGTGGCAAGGTATTCAGAGCCCGCTCTGCCGGAGTTGATGCAGAAGATAAATCTAATCCCTTTTTTAGCCGTTTTCCTACGATTGTGGAGAAAAGAAAAAGTATCCAGCATTATCGCCTCAGTTGATTTCTTCTACTGACCATTTGGAATTGATCTGAGTCGGAGCATGACCAAAAAAGGATCCTTGCACCGTCAACGCTTTAAAATTGTCGTGTCGAAATAAAACTTTTCCCAGGTTCTCCTCCTGAACTCCCAGTCTCAGATAATATTTTCCTGGGTTCAGATTGATTGGGCCCAGATTCATGCTGATTTTCATCCTCTTTCCGTTATTTGATAATTTAAAATCGTTGTAGTGAGAATGGGATTGAGCAACAATCTGCAGAGCCTGATTCGTAAATGCTATCCCTATGCATGGGTATTTTATAAGAGGGTCGATTGTTGCATCAATATGTATCGTCAATTCATCCAGATAAGAGATCGCGTCCATGTTGCATTTGCCATTATTCTCCAGGGTGATGGAATGAACCTTGACTTTCCCATCATCGAAGAGTAAGTCTTTTTCGTTCTTAAAGGCTGAGAAATAGCATTCAATCCCCTTTGGGACTTCTGTTCCTTGGAATAATACTTGGCCTTTGCTAAGCACGCAGATGTCTGTACAAATTCGGTTTACATCGGGCATGGCGTGGCTGACGAAAATAACCGCTGCCTTCTTTTGGATTTTATTGATTGCATTGAAGCAGCGTGAACGAAAACCGATGTCGCCGACAGCCAATACTTCATCGATCAGTAAAACATCAGGATCCATTTGGGCTGCTATGGCAAACCCCAACCGCACCTTCATCCCGGAGCTATAGTTCTGGACCGGCGTGTCGATAAAATCCCCGAGTTCTGCAAAATCGACTATCTCAGTGAACTTTTGATCGATTTCCTTCCTAGAGAAGCCGAGTACCGCCCCGTTTACGTAAATGTTTTCCCGCCCGGTGAGGATGGGGTTGAACCCTGCTCCTAGTTCGATCAGTGCCCCGATCCTGCCACGGATTTTGATCTGTCCTTTGTCCGGTTTGATCAGCCCATTGAGCATTTTCAGCAGGGTGCTCTTGCCGGCACCGTTGGGGCCGATCAGCCCAAGGCATTCTCCGCGTTTCAGCTCGAAAGAAACGTCATCGATCGACCAGAACTCTCCTTGGCGCAGTTCATTGCCGGGGTTCTTGCGCCCGGTTATCTCCCCGGCAATATCCTTCACCCCGTACCACAGCGACTTTTTCAGGTCGCGGCAGAATTTTTTGGAGATGCTTTCAGCTGATATAAGCACATCACTCATGATTTCAAGACCCAATTCGTTCGATCAAGTGCGGCATAGCAAGGCGATAGACGACCCAGCCGAACAGGGAGAGAATGAGGGTCGCCACGACCACCACGGTGAAGGGGCCGAGCTGTGTTAGTTCGGAGCCGGTCAGCCACTGTCGGGTAGTGACCAGTAACGGGGATACCGGGTTGAGCTTGGCCATCAGGGCCGCCCACCCTGCCGTGGGCGGGGGATATATCACCGGGGTGATGAAGAACCAGATCGATAAGCCCATCACCAGCATTTTCTGGACATCGCCGTAAAGCAGCGACAGCGGGGTCAGCAGTAGGCCGAGCATCATGCCGAACGCCAGCAACGCCAGGATTCCGAGCGGTGCCAGCAGCAGGCTCGTGGTCAGGGGGATGCCGAACCAGAGGTAGACGATGACCATCAGTATCAGCCGGACGCCGAAGTTGACCAGCACCTGTCCCAGTGAAGCCAGCATGATCGCTTCGTGGGGAAAGTGGATCTTGGTCAGCATCTGCTTCGAGGCCTGGATCTGCTGGATCGGGGTCATTATGGCATCGGCGAACCCCTGCCAGAGCAGGGTGCCGGTTAGAACAAAAGCGGGGTAAGGGATGTCCGTAACGCCGACGTTAATGACCTTCTGGGCGTTGAGGAAGACCCACAACAGAGTCTGTACGATGGGAACCAGTAGTAGCCACAGGTAGCCGAGAACCGTTTGTCGGTGCTGGGCCGCCATGTTTCGCACGAACAGTCGCCATGCCAGAAAGCGGCAGGACCGCAGGTCGGCGAACATGTCCTTAAACAGCTCGTGGGGCCTGAGCAGCCGCGATTCGGGGCTGT
>JASJGU010000151.1:0-4374 GCA_033791385.1 Desulfuromusa sp. | reverse complement strand
GTACCATGGGTGTTTTTGACAATATCGTCAAGAAAGGTACTACCCGCCTCGGAATAGATAAAAAGAGCAGATTTTACGAAGTTATTCATAGACCAAAGCTTCTAAAGCCAATTATTAACAGTTTTTACTGCCTTCAAAAATTTCGCCGCTCGTGCTTAGCCAATGAAACTGTTCAACACCTACGAGTCCGATTACTCACACTGTGTCAGCGTGTGCGATGGTTAAAATATCTAACCCCTCGTGCAAGCTGTTAATAATGCCAGCTATTAGCTCCAGCAATAATTTATTGTTTTTGTGTGTAGCAAGCGATACCGATACTTTCTTCCTCAAAGGATGGCCCAAATATCGTCATAATGCAAACAATTTCCCTTACCTTATCAGGTACCAGGGAGTTGCTATCCCAAACATACATAACACCAAGCATCTACTGAATAATTCAAAATGAAATAAAATTAATATCAAGAGTTAGATGAATAGTCATCGCTTCGTAGCCCTGCCCTTACAGCAGTATATTTCGGGCATCTCTTCAGATTTATTAATTTACAGGAATAACAACGCTCCCTCCTGCCTTGTCATCAGAATCCAGTAATGTAATGAGAGTAAGAGCATATTGGAGAGATCTTTTTGAAAAATGGTCCGTCTTGTCGATCCAGAACCACATGTTGAGATAGCGAACCGCAACATACGTGTCGCCCGGATTAGAAGGACTACTTTTTATAACCATTAGAGGACTGAGACTTGTGAGATCTTTTTCGGGAATGGGCCGAAGAGGAGGCGCAACGTCCGATAGCAGGTGATCATTTGGGATCTCAACTCCAGTTGAAAGGGCGACAAGAACTTGCAGAAGGGACCTGCCCTGGATCAGAATTTCCTCAGAGCTGTCGTCTGCTGAGTCGCGAACTATCCGATACCTATTCTTGTCAAACGCCAGTCCGAGCTCAACTTTAAGCTCACGGAGTTGTTGCAGCTGTGGTGCTGTTAACTTATCTTCCTGAATATTAAGGTAAACCTGCTCGCCTTTGTCTGCGACCTTTTTTATTGAAACCTTCATTGCGTCTGCAGCTTGCAGCATTTTCAGCGTAGTAATAAACAGTGCGAAACCTTTATCTGTTCGATGCATGACGCCATATTCTGCATTTGTATTATACTTTCCGTTTACTGACCTGAGAGCTATCCTGGAAAGATGGTCTGCTGGCCAACCGGATTCAATAAGGGCCAGAACAGAAGCCGGTTTAGTGGGTGTCAACATTGAGTTGACATACTTCTGTCCTGAAAGTGGCTTGTATAGAATTGTTGGCCGTTCCGCAAACTTTCCTACCCAGCCAGCTTCTGCTTGGTCGTTTGTAAGTACATCGGAAATTCCTCGTTTGCCAATAAGTCGCGCAGTGCCAGTATGTTCCATCGTATAAGCTGTAATGATCTGGTCTACGGCCACAAAAGTCGGCCAATCACTATAGCGAATCCTCACGATATTCAGTAATACCTGCTCCTTCCATGAATCACCGACAGCGGTTGTGTAGTCAAACCGGTCTTTGTACATCATATCCGGGCCAACTCTGGTACAGCCTGTTACAAGGATGAGTATAATAAATAATTGGAAGGTGGATGCTACTGCTCTTTTTGTCATGACTCTAATTACCCAAACCGAATAAAGGAGCAAGACCATTTTTCACAACAGGGGCAATATTGAAACCAATCATCCACTCGGGACCGAACGTGTCTGCCTTTTCCACATAATAGTTTACTTCAACTGAAAGCTTCCATGGCCTGCCATTCCAGACCACGGTCTTACCTGCGTTGACCTGCAGCGGTACGGTCCACTGTTCACTCTCCCAGTCGTAGGTGATCGTCGGTCCTGTGCCGACACTCCAGCCACCACCTGGCAAATAGGTATAGAAGGCCTGGATTGAGGTAATATTTACGCTGTTCTCAGTCCAGCCATAAACATCCCATTGATGATTCGGAAATAGCCCCGCAACCCACTTGGGGTTGAGTTTCCCGATGAGAAGCTCGGGACCGAGCGTCCACTGCCCGGATCCCAGATCGTTTGTAGCGGTGGGAAGTGAAGTGATTAAGCCGTAGGCGAACATGATACTGCTGTCACTTAATTTGGGCGCATAAGCAAGGTCAAATGCTATGTCTCCAAGGCCTGTTTCTCCACCAAATACTCCCGCGGAAGAGTCTATTGCTGGATGATCAACAAGCAAGGGAATTGCTGGTCTCCAGAGAATCTTGTCTCCGTCGTCCAAAACAAAGGGTAATCCTGGCTGAAATAAGAGTGTATAACTCGACTGGTCGTCCGCATCGGGCAGGTCGCCTGAGAACCAGCGAAATTGGTTCTTAAAGGTTAGTGTAGCAACAGAGCTATTGGGGTTGGACAACTCTGCCGCCAACTCTGAAGCAGAAGCCGTTGACGGGCTTCCCTCTCCTCGAGCTTCCTTCGACTCACTGGTAACAACCAATTGTTCTGATATAACTTCAAACTGAGCAGACCTACCTGTAGCAACATCAGTAGCACGATACAGTTTTGGGTTATCACTATTTCGTTCTATCAGGTAACAAATGGAGTCTTGGTTTACGGTAATGCAGAGCTGGTCAACTCCGTTTATTTCCCATTTTCTCAAAATTTCTGCCCCCCAGGAAAATAAGGTTCCGGTTCCATCTGCCCGATATTCGCCACGGCTTATCTCACCGTTTGGCAAGGTCCGTTCAGCCTTTAAACCGCTTATCAAATTTTTTAAATTGTCTGCTCCTGTTACTGGTATCCATTGATTTCCAAGGACAGGCGTAGCAACAAAACAGAACAAGCCTAAAATTACTAACAATGATGAGAGTTTCATATACCGTTTCCTTGCGCAATTTTGTTGCAGATGGGATAGCACCCACATGTTGCTGAGGCTCGAAGAACGCTGTTATAACGCCACACGCAATCTCAGTCCATACGCCCACAGGCTGTCTTCTTCCTCGTTGAGGGCTGGATCTTTTATGTATTGAATCGATGGAGTCACAGCCATTTCCTTGGTCAATTGGTAGCGCCAGAACAGCTCGGTTGTGTACTGGTCATCTGCGCCTTCAAATGAGGTCTGGTTTGGTTTACCCCAATTAAAGCCAAAGCCAATCACCCCCCTCATCGGCACCGGCTGGTAGCCGACACCCACCGTTACCGATCCCTCCAGCAGACTGCCGCTGTCTTCAGTGTAACCACCACGGATGAATGGAAGCCATTTGTCACCAATCCACTGCTGCCAGGAGGCATTCAGCCCCCAGCCATCTGGTGTTCCATTGGCCCGTTCGTCGATGTGCCAGAAGGTCAGGTGAATATTGTCAAAGTAAAGTTTGTCTTGCTTCGGTGTAAAACCGATTTCTATCCATTTGAAAAAATCGCTCTCGTTTGCCACCGAATCAAACCCTTCAAAAGGATCAGTTGGATCTGAATTGGCGTCTGAAATTCCCGCTTGAATATAAACTTTTTCGGTCACCAAACCACCCGCGCCTATGCCAAGCGTCCCATCATTCGGTAAATCAGTAGCGGCAGAACCAGTCGAGAATACAAAGTTGTTGAATCCGGTCCAGGGGCTGGCGAGGAGGTAGACATCAACAAAATCTGTTACATCAAGAAATCCGCCAACAAATGCCCATTTGTCTTCAGCAAAATATTGCTTCCAGTAGAGGTTGGTCAACCGGTACTGCTGGTTGCTGAACGGCGGCTCGAAAATGCCCACATAGCCGCTTTCAAAGCCAAGGGCACTCGGTGGGATATCTGAATACCCGTGACGATTTTCAAACTTCCAGTTAAGGCTGCCCTTATTTGCGCCACCTCGGTTAACCAAATCCCAATACCCAAAAAACCTGGCTATTCCACCCGACGCGTTATCTTCACCCAGGCTGTCACTTACCCCCATGAAAAGAGCAGAATAATCAAGACTCCAGTTAAATCCGGTTCGTTTGGTAACCCCTTTTTTCCACTCGTGAATTGGAGCCAGCAGCTTTGATTCGTAGAGGGGATTAACCTCACGGTCCAGCGTTATCTGGTTTTCAACCTCATCCGTTGAAAGCCTTGGACTGACTGCATTCTCAGAAGTATCTTCAGATGCCAGTACCGTTAACGCCAAGGCGCAAAAAGCAACTGGCAGGCATGCACCAGCGACAAGCGTTTTGACCATTACTCTCTCCTCTATGGGTCTATCTTGATTCATCCTGTTTTTATTGTATTTTGCTGGAGTTGAAATTATTTGTACCATTATTTTCAAAGTCTGCAGGCACCTTCAACATGACCAACTACCTCTTGATCAGAGCAGGCTGTGCAGCCAGTACTGAATTCCAAATCGTCTGGTGCTGCCACTGCTTGGCACAGGAGCCAAAAGCAATGCGGGT
>JASJGU010000150.1:0-7093 GCA_033791385.1 Desulfuromusa sp. | reverse complement strand
AAGGAACGAACATCTTCATTGGCTTGCGACAACACACCAACCGTTGCAGCTTTCGCAGCAAAATCATCTTCAGAGCCATTCCAGTTGACAACGTCAGCATCGCTGCTGAAACCAATGGCTGTTTTCAAGCCATCACGCTTGGCAATCGTTGCTTTAATCAAATCGACAAAGCGGGCATTGTCAAAGTTTGCATTGGTAATCGTTGCAAACAGCCCCTGAGCAATAAACAGACCGATAGACTTATCCAGCTTACCCTGCTTTTTGGCCTCGTCAGCAACAACTGCCAACCCCTTCAGGGTAAAGACCAGTAGGTCCTGCAGATTCGCGGTATCTTCTTTTTTTCCACAGACACCGACGATATCACAGCCCGTTCCTTTTGCCGCTTCCTGGCACTGAAAACAAAACATACTCATGTTGGTATACTCCTTTGGTTAAGGGGATAGAATTTATTTCTTTATGTCTGGAAAATGCCACACACAGAAAACTAAAAAATTGACGTAGATCAAAAAGAGATAAATATAGTTATATTTTATTGCTTTCTTGATCTGCATCAATTTAACCTGAAACTCTTTTCCCTATACTCGTTTCAAAACTAGCAATCAACACACAAAGCGAGGAAGCCATAACTATGATAACAGCTATTCTACATAAAGATATGACCGTTAAAGACATTATCGACCGCTGGCCCGAAACGTTGGATGTTTTTGTTGCCAACGGCTTTGACAATTTTCGGGATGAAAAGCAGCGCAACGCTGTCGGTGCTTTTTTAAAGTTGGAGCGAGCAGCACAAACAAAAAAATATGACCTGGATAACTTTCTCGCTCTGTTGCAGGAGAAAATTGACGAGGAATTGAATCAGGTCGATGTGACGATGAAAACAACGGAGAAAAGTGGCAGTCAGGTAAGAGTGGCCGGTCTACTGCCCTGTCCGATTCGGCTCCCGTTATTGGAAGGGTTTGATGCTTTTATTGAAAACTACACCCTAGAAACCGGAAATGAAGTCAGCTATAAACTCGAAGCGGCCTCAGTCGGAGCAACCTGGATTGAAGAAAATATTCAGGGGATCGAAAATACTTCCGAACTCCCGGATATCTTTCTCTCTGCCGGATTTGAAACCTTTTTTGATCAGAAGACAATCGGTCATTTCAAAGATCAAGGGGTTTTCACCGACATTACTGACGATGCAGTTAATGGTGATTTTGCCGCAATTGACATCAAAGATCCTAAAAAAGATTATTCAATTATTGCAGCAGTTCCTGCAGTATTCATGGTCAATCACGATGTGCTGGGCGATCTCCCCATTCCACGATGCTGGTCTGACCTTCTGAAACCTGAGTATGAACAAAAAGTAGCCCTGCCGGTCGGTGATTTTGATCTATTCAACGCTATCCTGCTGTCTCTGTACAAAGAACACGGTGAAGAGGGAATCAAAAAGCTGGGTCGCTGCATGCTGAAAGCAATGCATCCATCGCAGATGGTTAAGAATGCCCAGCGGGTAGCAGAAGAGAAGCCGCTGATAACAATCATGCCGTACTTCTTCACTAAAATGGCGCGCATGGTTAAAAGTCTGGAGATTATCTGGCCCGAAGATGGTGCCGTGGTCAGCCCGATTTTCATGCTCACCAAGCAGGAAAGCCTGGAGAAAGTTAGGCCGATTGCTGAGTATCTCTCCAGCAAACCGGTCGGGGAAATTCTGGCACAAAGAGGTCTATTCCCATCAACCCATCCCGAAGTTGATAACCAGCTTGAAGGTCATCATCCATGGAAATGGATCGGCTGGGACTATATTTACCAGAATGATATCGGCGCCTTGATTAAGCACACAACACAGATCTTTGAAGATTCAATGAATGCTGTGTAGAAGGATTTATTATGCGTTTTTTAACCATATCCGGCCCACCATCATCGGGGAAAACCTCGGTTATTCTACGAGTCATTGAAGCTCTGCAAACCCGTGAGAAAAAAATTGGTGTCGTCAAGTTTGATTGCCTGCTCACTGACGATGATAAGCTTTATGCCAAAAAAGGCGTGCTGGTCAAAAAAGGTCTATCGGGCGCACTTTGCCCCGATCATTATTTTGTCAGCAATATCGAATCCTGTGTCACCTGGGGTCACGAAAATGATTGTGAATTCCTGATCAGCGAAAGTGCCGGGCTGTGTAATCGTTGTTCTCCTCACATCAAAGAGATCACCGCCGTTTGTGTTATCGACAACCTCAGCGGGATCAATACGCCGAAAAAAATCGGCCCGATGTTGAAATCGGCCGATATCGTTGTCATTACTAAAGGAGATATCGTCTCCCAGGCCGAACGGGAAGTTTTTGCCTCGCGGGTCAAACAGGTCAATCCAGGTGCCATCATCATGAATGTCAACGGTATCACCGGGCAGGGAGCTTTTGAACTGACCAGCTTGTTTGAGGATGCATCGGATATCGAAACGTTGAAAGGAAAAGTCCTGCGCTTCTCCATGCCTGCGGCACTCTGCTCTTACTGTCTCGGTGAAACTCGGATTGGGGAAGAATATCAGACCGGTAATATCCGCAAAATGGATATCTAAGAAAGATGAAATTGATGAAAGACACAGCTCTACTACACAAATCGATGTCCGAAATCCTAGTAGATCATCCTTATATTGAGGATTTCTTAACCTCATTTGGTCTGGTAGTTAAACCGAGCGTCGACAGCCTGCAGGACTACCTAGCAACCCTTGATCCCGACAATCTGGAAGACTTGGGGATCAATGAAGAAAAGCTACGCCAAAGTCTCAACGATTTTCTAGCCGGCATGTTGGCTTTGAGCGATCCCATGGATAAAGTTGAGACTCTGACCATTATTGGTGGCCATGATAAATCGGGAAAAGCAGAGACCCTTGAATTGACTCTGAAACCGGGAGAGGTTATTTGCATCGTCGGCCCGACCGGTTCAGGTAAAAGTCGTCTGTTGGCAGATATTGAATGGGTCGCACAGGGCGACACCCCGACCGGGAGGCAAATCCTCATCAACAATCAGGTACCTGACAGCAAGTGGCGCTTTTCGACCGAATACAAACTGGTTGCACAATTGTCTCAGAACATGAACTTTGTCATGGATTTGTCGGCCGAAGAATTTATCCGTATGCACGCGGAAAGCCGACTGGTTACCGATCCGGAAGAAAAAGTAACGCAAATTCTGAAACAAGCTAATGAACTGGCTGGAGAACCGTTTGCCCCAGACACACCGGTCACATCCTTAAGTGGCGGACAATCCCGGGCACTCATGATTGCCGACATGGCGATTCTGAGTAAATCACCCATTGCACTGATTGATGAAATTGAAAATGCCGGAATCGACAGGAAAAAGGCTTTGGCTCTGTTGATTAAGGAAGAAAAAATCATTCTGATGGCTACACACGACCCGATTCTTGCTTTAATGGGTGATCGGCGCTTGGTGATTAAAAACGGCGGCATCGACAAAATTATCGAATCGAGTAAAGCAGAACGGAAAAATCTGGCTTCGTTGGAAGAATTGGACAACAAACTACTCGCCCTGAGAAATAGAATCCGTACCGGGGATACCCTGGAAAATATCTAAGGAGAATAAAACGATGCATGATGGTTGTAGTGGAAGTTTTGGTAACGGAGAACAGATTGTCAACAAGTTAAGGCAGATGGGATTCAGCAGCTACGCCATGCCGGTTCCGGTAGAGATTAAGTGTGCGAGCTGTGAAACGGCTTTTACCATGCAAACGATGGAAGACAGATGTAACAACTGCGGTATGACTTACGGTGTGACACCCTGTCACGCAACAGATCCTGGGAGCGTTCAACCGGCTGGAATCAATTTTTGATGGCATTGTTCAACACCATTTTATTACTTTTGCGCATGCAACAAACGTTGAAGGTCAATCAGTGCGGGGTGAGTGCGCACACCCTCGCATAAAAAAACAGTTTCTCTCGAAATTACTGCTGCTCCTCGCTAGCAGATTTAGAGATAAATTGCCAGAGCTGTGAATGAATTGATCTCTCCAACTTGTTAAATTTAATTCCGACACTGTGCTTATCCCTCTCACTACTCTTTGCTTTTTCTGTCCAGCAGATTTCTCCGGTTATTGAAAATAATTCCTGCTGCTCCGGTAATGAAAACTTGATAGAAACTTGCCCCTTGACTCTTGGTAATGGATTTGATCCAGAAATTTCAATCCGCGCACCTTCCATACTTAAATTGTAAAAAGTACCGCGACACTCATGTCGATTATAAGTGACTGTTACCTGTAGAGGGGCAGAGAATTGAAACCGAAAATTATCCCGAGCGCCTGTCATCATCCCTTGCAGGATATTTAAGAATTGATGAATACTGCTTTTGCTGACAGCTGAATTAAGATTATTTTCAACCATTGAACTATGCTCATCAATCACCTCATCCAAAAGTTTTCGATAGCGAAAAAAACGTTTGAGCAGGTCTTGGCGATCAAAAGTAAAACCATTAGAGGAAACCAGAACATTTTTGACTGCGACTGTGACTCCACAATGCTCACAGTCAATGGTAGCTATCTCCGCTAAAAGTGCAGAACTGATATATTTGTTGCATTTTGGACACTTCATAATCAGCATAGTGAGCTCTCAATTCATCCGTACGACTTCTTTATTCCCAGAGCAGTAAAGGAGGCAATGGTTTAGACACCAATACCATAATATTAGAGAAGGTCAATAAGATTACAACTAACCCCAGACAAACTCAACCACTAAATGAGCCACAAATAATTAAATTTAATAATTGCCGTACATTCCATCATTCTTCTACTGACCGTTCCTGCCATAAGTATAATTGATTTTTATTTTCTATCTCCCTTAACTTTTACGAGAAGTCCCTATGACTATTTCACCCTTTCATCCATCAGAGTCCGCTGAGGGATGAAAGGAAAGTACTGTTACAGTATGCGTTCCAAACCAAGAACGCCTTAACAGTACCAGTTTCAGCACCTGGTTCAGCAGGAAGGGAGTGCTGCTTTTTTGGGGAGCCTTAGATTCAATTTTCACCGGGATGGGAGCAGGTATTAACAGCGGAGTTGCAGTTCAAGCTGCGAACGACTTTTACGCCTAGCAAAGTCGTCCTTCCAAGCAAATCAGAAGGCAAAAAGGGTGGCAGATTCAAGATCTGCCACCCTTTTTTTGTTAACACAATAGTTAAATAGTCTTGATTATACTTCTTCAGCCTTAACAATCACTTTTAACTCAGCCACCACCCCAGCATCCAACTTAACCGGTACAATGTGCTCCCCAAGTGATTTTATCGATTCACTCAGCTGGATCTTTTTGCGGTCAATTTCTATTCCCGCCTCTTGAATTTTAGTTTCAAGATCCATAGATGTTACGGAACCGAAAAGTTTGCCTTCTTCACTGGCACGCTGGGTAAATGTACACGTGACTTTTTCAATCCGTGCTTTGATTCCTTCAGCATCCTTCGTCACTTTTTCCAACTTACGCGCCAACTGACGTTTCTGATGGTCAAGCTCCTTAACATTATGTTCATTAGCGGCACTTGCCAATCCCTGAGGAACCAGGTAATTTCTGGCATAACCAGCTTTAACCGATACCACATCACCAATGGTTCCTAGACCATCGACGTTTTCTCTTAAAATAATACTGGTATTCATGTCTCTCCTCCGTATTGTATCGAGGTTATATTTTCTTTTGCCTGGGCCTGCGAAAATCAATCCATAGATCAAAAACACCGGCACAGGTAATAATTATTGGTAAGGGGTTGAGTATCAACAAGAGTAGATAAATCAAACCTTTTACCAGCGGTGGATAGGGCTTTTTTTGCAGAAAACTGTTGACAATAGCCATCCCCTGAAAAAAATAGAGGGGCAACAAAACCACCAACAAATTTCGACCAACTAATGAAACAGCTTCAACCGGCAGTAGTAAACAAAAACCTGCCGCAATCAAGATCCAAATCAGCCCAGAGGGTAAGCGCCAACGAGCGAATGGAGCACCTGAAATCTGATACCAACTGCCTTTAAGCCGCTGCAATAACAGCAGACAAAACGCTTGAATCGCCAGTAAAGAAGCCAGGTAAAGTCCATAGAAACTTTGACCGATAAACTCACCTAAGCCATCGACAACCTGTTGCATGCTCTGTAGCTGTGATTCACTGAAACCAGTATCACGATAAATCTGCATTGCCTGATTAACTTCAGCTTGAATCATTTGATCAATCAGAGCTTGAATGCTGATTCCACTGGTCATAACAGTAAATATGATCATGACAGCAGTTACGACTGCTGAACCTATGGTTGCGTATAAAACCGCCCGATCCCAAGCCAATTTCTGTCGTAAAAACAGCGGTAATAGCAAGGAACCAATACCAAAAATACCTAAATAAGCAACCAATGTATATGTTGTTGCCAGCTGCAGCAATAAAGCACTGGTCACAACGACAACAACAACGCCTGATCGCAGGCCAAACCGCATACTCAAATAAGCAGCAGCCAAAGGGGTCAAAAGGTTTAAAAAAGCACCTGATGGCCCAATCCAACTGATCCCGAGTAAACAGAGTAGTGTTACACCGATTCCAGCTGCAGTTAATAGTCCCGACAGCCCTCTCATCCCCTTATCAATCTACTCCAACCTAAAGAGAGTGAGACGCAGCGTAGGGCAGCAGTGCAATCTGCCGAGCGTTTTTAATTGCTTCAGCAATTTGGCGCTGATGCGCTGCACACGTTCCAGAAATCCGTCGTGGAACAATTTTACCGCGCTCAGATAAATAATATCTAAGATTATTCATATCCTTATAGTTGATCTTCTGTTTTTTATCTGCGCAGTAACGGCAAACTTTGCGCCGACTAAAACGACGCCGTGGTGCTGCAGAAGATGGACTGGATGGTCTTTCATAAGCCATAAATATTCTCCTAAATTGTGTCCATCCGGAAAACTGCGGACGAACACTAAATTGTTATACAATTATTTTTCTTTTGCTGGCACGTCAGCTTCGCTATCAGATTCTTCTTCGGCAGCAGATTTTTCTGCTACTTCGACAGCGGGTGCTACTTCGACAGCGGGTGCTACTTCGACAGCGGGTGCTACTTCGACAGCGGGTGCTACTTCGACAGCGGG
>JASJGU010000149.1:0-8824 GCA_033791385.1 Desulfuromusa sp. | reverse complement strand
GTGCTGCGACAATTATTGCAGCGGCGGCTAAAGAGGCAGGGGTATTGACTGTTGGCGTTGTCACCAAGCCGTTTACCCGTGAAGGTCGTCAACGGATGCAACGGGCTGATGCTGGTATTGCCGAACTGCGCGAAATTGTCGATTCTCTCGTAGTTGTGCCGAATGATCGTTTGCTCGGTCTGGCTGGTAAGCATATGAGCATTCTGGATGCATTTAAACCGGCTGATGATGTTTTGCGCCAGGCTGTTCAGGGAATCTCTGATCTGATTACAACTGAAGGTTTGATCAATGTCGACTTTGCCGATGTGCGGACAGTTATGAGTAATCACGGCATGGCGATGATGGGGATCGGCGTTGCAGAAGGTGAACGGCGCGCTGCTGAAGCGGCACATAATGCCATCAGCAGTCCCCTGTTAGAGGAGGTCGATATCTCCGGTGCGATGGGTGTCCTGGTGAATATTTCAGGTTCGTCAACTATGACCATGGAAGAATTTGAAGAAGCTTCAACCATTATCCACGAAAAAGTCCATGCGGATGCCAATATTATCGTTGGACTCGTGATTGATGAAAGTCTTGGCGACAAAATTAAGATTACAGCGATCGCTACTGGTTTCGGGGATGCTTTTGTGGAAAAGGATGCTGCAATTGAAGTTGTTGATCAACGTGCACAAACACTGGCTCAGGTGAGTGCTAAAGCCGATCTGGATGTGCCAACCCATATCCGCATGCAACAGCCCGTGTCTCCAAGCAGTCGCAGGACGCGTGATCTGTCGAATCAATCTCGTGACTTGTTTTTTGATGACGAACATTTTGATATTCCGACTTTTCTGCGCCGGCGGGTAGACTGAGACCTTTTTATAGATTCTCAGCAGTATTTTGGATTGATTGCCTCTCTGAAAGGGCAGTCCTGTCTTTAACTTTGTGATGTAGGCCGGTTCTCCGCCCGGCAGATGTGCAGCTTTCTGTACTTTGTTATGAATTCCCGACGACTCCCTCGTCACGGGGCCACTTTGTGGCCCTTTTTTTTATCAACTCTTCTGGAAATACTCGAATCCAAATCAATAGAATGTTACATTGTCACAATAGTTTTAATTGAACACGCTAAATTACTATTGCTAGGATTGCTTCAAGTGCCAGACACAGTACTACATCATGGAACCTTGTTTGATATGCTGCTTAATAGCAGTCAGCAGTATGCTGAGCGCATAGCCTTTATTTATCGCTCCGGCAACACCGAACTTAAGGTCAGTTATGAGAAACTGTTTGATGATGCGCTGATTCTTGCAAAAGCCTTTAAATCACATAAGGTTCGCAAGGGGAGCAAGGTTATGCTGCTCTCCGACAACCGCTATGCCTGGATTGTGACCGATTTTGCCCTCCTTTCTCTTGGCGCAATCAGTGTCCCGCGGGGGAGTGATACCCCCACCCGTGAACTTGAATTTATCCTTCAACACGCCGAATGTGAATTTCTGGTCTTTGAAACGGAACACCTGCTTAAAGCTCACGAAGAGATGTTGAAAGGTTTGAAGAACCTTAAAGCCATCTTTACTATCGAAGGGGAAAAAACCCACCGGTGGTTTGCGAATATTTACAGCTATAACGACATTCTTAAGGATCGGAGTATCGACCCGGCGGATACCGAAAAATTTATTGCTCGGCGTTATGCACTCACTGCAGAAGATATCTTCACTTTGATCTATACCTCAGGAACGACGGGAGTGCCCAAAGGGGTGCTGCTGACCCATCGCAATATTATGTATAATGTCCGCAATATGCCTGAACTGATAGCTTTGCAGGAGAGTGACCGTTGGGTTTCAATTCTTCCCAGCTGGCATATTTTCGAACGCGCTGCAGAGTATATTGCTCTCTCGAAAGGATGCTGTACCGTTTATTCATCGGTAAAATCTTTTGCTGCTGATTTGGAAAAATATCAACCGACAATGGTTGCAACAGTGCCGCGGTTGTGGGAATCGATGTACAATAAAATTAACCAGACTCTGGAAAAAGAAAATCCGCGCAAAGCACGTCTGTTTAAATTGCTGGTCAAAATTTCAGCACGTTATAAATATCAGCGACGGGTGCTTCATGATCATTTGCCGGTTTTTAGTAAAGTGTCACTTTTGCAACGCTTCCGAAATAAGCTGAACGCTTTTATTCTGCTGCTGTTACTTTCTCCATTTAACTGGCTGGCACAAAAAAAACTCTTGTTAGTGCAGCAAAAATTTGGTGGCCAGTTACGCATGGCAATCAGTGGTGGAGGTAGTTTACCTCCCTATCTGGATGAGTGGATCGATGCGATCGGAATTCGTATTGTTAACGCATACGGGATGACTGAATGTGCTCCAGCAATTGCCGGTCGCTCCGTTAATTGTGAGATCTTCGGTACTTTGGGACCGCCAACTAAAGATACTGAATTGAAAATTGTCGGTGAAGAAGGGCAGCAGTTGGCAGCGGGGGAGGTTGGAGAAATTCAGCTGCGAGGTGAACAGGTTTTTCCCGGCTATTTTGATAATGAGGAGGAGAATAACCACGCTTTTACAGTAGACGGTTTTTTTAGAACGGGTGATCTGGGTAAGCTGACTCTGAGTGGTGAGCTGGTTATTACCGGGCGTTCTAAGGAGATCATCGTTCTGGCCAGCGGAGAAAATATCGACCCTAGCCGGATTGAATCGATCATCACAAAATTACCTTTTGTCAGCGATGCGGTGCTGGTCGGACAGGATAAAAAAGGACTTGGGGCGCTCATCGTTCCTGACTTCGATCAATTGCGCAATTTCATCAGTAGTAAGCTCGAGCATGGGACAGGATCATCTGACAAGTTGTTAATGGATAAGCAGATTCTCACCCGCGTTAAAACTGAAATTAACCGCTTGCTGCAGCCGAAGCATGGGTTCAAACCGTTCGAAAAACTCCAGAATATCCATTTTTTGGATAAAGAATTTAAGATTGGTGAGGAACTGACCAATACCCTGAAAAAGAAACGTCATGTCATCGAAACAAAGTACCAGAAAGTGATTACTAAGTTGCTCAAATAATCGATGACAACTTTTTCTTACCAAAACCCTTTTTCTTTTTCGCATTCTCTTTTTATCCTGTAGCCAGCTGTGCTTAAATGCTTGCATGTCTAAAAAACAATATCACAGTCACAAGTTGAGGCTTCAGCAAGAAACCGGTGCCATTTTTCATTCCTGGAATGAGGGTCGCTATCGGATCGCTTTGGTCTATCCGAATACTTACCATCAGGGGATGAGCAACCTTGGCTTCTTAACCGTTTATCAGCTTTTTAATCAGCGCGATGATTGCCTTTGTGAACGGTTTTTCCTGCCTGATAAGGATGAGTTAGTTCAAGCTCAGCGATCCACATCTCCTCTGGTTTCTCTCGAATCTGAACAGCCGCTGGCTGACTTTGACCTGATCGCCTTCTCGATATCTTTTGAGAATGATTATCTGAACCTTCCAATCATTTTTAATTTATCTGGAATCCCTTTATTTTCAGCTGAACGTGACCAATCCTGGCCATTGGTTTTATTTGGCGGAGTTTGCGCATTTATCAACCCTGAACCTTTGGCCGATATTGTTGATCTGGTCGCAATTGGTGAGGCGGAACCGATTTTGCCCGGACTTCTTGATGTGCTGCTGGATAAATTGCCTGATCGAGAAGGTTGTCTGCAAAAAATGGCACAGTTGCCTGGTATCTATGTGCCAAAGTTTTATACACCGGTCTACGCTGAGACGGGGGAAGTGACTTATCTCAACTCTGAACCTGGAGTTCCTGTACGAATTAGCAGGCAATTTTTAAGCGATCTGGATCTGTCTCCCAGCCGTAGCTTTATTCAGGCAGAGGAAACTGAATTTGGCAATTTGGCTTTGACCGAGGTATCACGTGGCTGTTCACGTGGCTGTCGGTTTTGTGCTGCTGGGTTTGTCTACCTCCCTCCCCGAGAACGCAATCTGGATAATCTTTTAGGGCAGGTCGACAAAGGGCTCTGTCAACGTGACCGGATTGGGCTGGTTGCGGCAGCAGTGTCTGACTATTCAAATATTCAGGAGTTACAGCAGGGAATTCTCGAAAGAAACGGTCAGCTTTCCATGTCGAGTCTTCGCCTGGATGCCCTAACTGTTGAAGAAATAGAGATTATCTATCAAGCTGGACACAAATCGGTGGCTATTGCCCCGGAAGCTGGCAGCCAGAGATTGCGTGATTTTATCAATAAGGGGATTAGCGAAGAACAGATATTAGCATCGGTAAAAATGTTGGCTGATGGCGGCATTAAGAATCTGAAGCTTTATTTCATCATCGGTTTTCCAGGTGAACAGCAGGGTGACATCGAAGCGATTATCAACCTGACGATAAGCATCTCTGCCCTCTGGCGCGAAGCCGGTCGCAAACGGGGACAGCTTGGAAGCCTTACTTTGAGTGTTAATCCGTTTATCCCTAAACCGTTCACACCGTTGCAATGGGCGGGGATGGAATCGGATAAAAGTTTGAAAAAGAAACTACGATTATTGCAATCTGCTATTTCAAGAATCCCCAATACCAGAATGAATCATGAATCGATCCGAGCAGCGATTCTCCAGACCTTTCTGTCACGGGGAGATCGCCGCATTGGGCAGCTTTTGCCCCAGCTTGCTGCAGGGGGAAATCTTAAGCAAATATGCAAAAAATCAGGTTTAACTCTCGACTTTTATGTTACTCGTGAAAGAGGCATTGACGAACTTTTCCCTTGGGATGTTATCGACCAAGGGGTTGAGCGGACCTATCTTTGGCAGGAATATCAAAAAGCCCAACAGGGAAAAACGACATCTCCCTGTGTGGCAGGTTGCAGGCGTTGTGGAGTTTGCGATGAACAGGTAAGCTGTTGCTGAGGTCAATGACCGAGGTATCGATTATCCGGAAGTTTTGCATGGATATTGGTATCTTTCTGCTTTTGAAACAAGTGTAATTTGGCAAGGAGAGATCAGATGGGTGAAGATGAAGAGTCGAAGGAAGGGCAATTTCGTGTGTCGACCGCTGCGAGAAAATTAGCTGACGAATTGGGGTTAGAGCTGGGCTCTCTGTATGGAAGTGGTGCACAAGGGAGAATTGTCCTGGCTGATATCCAGCGTGCACAATCAGTATACGGTATGGAGGGGAGTAAGCAGACAGCGTATCAGCAGAAAGTCTCTTTACCAAATCTAGTTGAGCGGGGAAAATTGGTTAAAATACGCCGCCTTCTGGCTCTAAAAATGGAAAGGGCGTGGCAAACGATCCCTCATGTTTACGTGACAATTTCAGTTGATATGACTGATGTTGTTCGTTTTCGACATGATCTCGGTGTGACCATTAATGACTTTATTCTTGCTGCAACTGCTCGCGCACTGGTTGAGCATCCCTGGGTCAATGCAACTTGGAACGGTGAGCAGGGAGTTGAGCTGGCCGATATCAATATTGCTATTGCTGCTGCTACAGATCGTGGGCTGTACTATCCGGTTCTACATCAATGTGAAAAATTGAGTTTGCGGCAAATCAGCAAAAAAGCCCGTGATCTGGCAGAAAAAACCATGTTGCAGGGAGAATTGCCGGCGCAGGACTGCAGTGATGCGACTTTTACAATCACCAACATGGGGATGCTCGGAGTCGAGTCTTTCAACGCCATTATTACTCCACCACAGGCCGCTGTTCTGGCAGTGGGGACGATCAAGGGGGAGGTTGTTGTTGATGATCAGGGCGATCCGGCGGTTGCGCCGATCATGCGCCTGACCTTGTCTGCAGATCATCGGGTCTTGGACGGGGTTGATGTCGCCGAATTTCTGGATACCATAAAATGCTATCTTGAGGCACCTATCGTGCTATTTCAAAATTGATGGCGTTGTAAAAAAACCGTCCTGCAGAGTATTTATGGATTTAGCCCACGATGCTGCAACTCCAACTTGACCTCATTGCGCCGATCACGCAAGTTCGTCGCCACGTCCTGTGTGCTGCCGCCTTTTGATACGCCAACTCCAGCGCTGCTGGCACTGCTGTTCCCATAACTACCCAGCCCAAAGCCCAAGCTGATTGAAGAGTTGTTTTTTTTGCGTTCGACCACTGCAATCTGGTCTTCAAGTTTGTAATAGTACAGAATCAAATCATCGTTCGACAAGCTGTGGTAGTTTTCGGCTAATAGCTCTTGATTTTTGGCTGAATGGTCCACGCCAGCGCAACCAGATAGAAATCCCACTAACAGAAGCAACAGTAATATGGCTATCAGGTGGACCAGTGATATTCTCCTGTTGCAATGGGTTGATTTTTCAACAAAAAAGTTGTTAAGCATAAAAATTTCCTTTAGCTATTAGATTTTCCCTAAGATGGTGAGATTGTAGCATGTTTCCAGCAAGGAATTCTGCCAGTTTATTCGCTGTGCTATGTTGTTATCCTGCTCCAGTCAGTCAGTCTATTGACTTTTGCTCACATTGCTTGATACAGTGCGCATATTGTTGTCGTTCTTAAAAGAAATGAATGAATAACAACTGAATACCACTGTTCCAAGATTGAAAAAGACATTCTTCAAGGCTCCAGGATATTCCGGAGCCTTTTTTATTTAGAGCCTGTCCGTAAGTGTCAATTCTCTCGTTACAGTAATAATTAGCTAATTCGGACCGGCTTGTCAAAGAAGGAATAAATGGATTTTACAAGTTTTAAGCTCCACCCAAAGATCGCTGCCGGAGTTAGTGCCGCAGGATTTACCCAACCGACTCCGATTCAGGAGCAAGCAATTCCGAAGATCATGCAGCACCGTGATGTGATGGGTCTGGCGCAAACCGGGACGGGTAAGACCGCTGCATTTGGTTTGCCGATCCTGCACCAACTGATGACCGGACGACGCGGTTGCGTCCGAGCCCTGATCATCGCTCCAACTCGTGAGCTTGCTGAACAGATTCACATGTCACTCACTCAAATGGGGCAGCAAAGTGGTTTACGCAGTGTTACAATTTACGGCGGAGTTGGCATCAATCCGCAGATTACCAAACTTAAGCACGGGGCTGAAATTGTCGTGGCCTGCCCGGGACGATTGCTCGATCACATCAAGCAGTCAACCATCGACCTGAGTCAATTGGATGTGTTGGTACTTGATGAGGCGGATCGGATGTTTGATATGGGTTTCCTGCCCGATATCCGCCGGATCATTAAATGCTTGCCGACAAAACGTCAGACCTTGCTTTTTTCGGCGACCATGCCGAAGGAAATTCGCCATCTGGCTCAGGAGCTTCTCCGTAACCCGGAAACAGTACAAATTGATACGGTTGCCCCCGCACAGACGGTGAGTCATGCGCTGTATCCGGTGGGTCAACATCTCAAGACCGACCTGTTACTGGCCTTGCTGAAGCAGACCGATACCGCATCAGTCTTAGTCTTTACTCGGACCAAGCACCGGGCGAAGCGGCTCGATGAAAAACTGAAGAAGTGTGGTTATCGGGCGGCTTCATTACAGGGGAATCTCTCTCAGCCGCGGCGCCAGGCTGCTCTGGATGGCTTCCGTGATGGTCGCTTTCAGATCTTGGTAGCGACTGATATTGCTGCTCGTGGCATCGATGTGTCGCAGATTTCTCATGTGATCAATTTTGATATGCCTGATACGGCCGATGCCTACATCCACCGGATCGGTCGTACCGGCCGCGCTGCGCGTAGTGGAGATGCTTTTACTCTGGCAAGTGATGATGACAAGCTGATGGTACGAACCATCGAACGAGCTCTTGGTGCCCCACTTGAGCGTCACAGCTTGAATGGTTTTGATTACACTGTACCTGCTCCCAAGCGAGCTGTTCAGCCGGTACGTCCCTCGGCTCGGCCAGCGCCGCGTATCAAGTCGCAGCAGGGCAAGGTGAAGCCACAATCTAACAGCAGGAAAGCAGCTGTTGCTGGTGGCCGACGTTAAAATATAAGGGTGAGTGCAGAGAGACCACGCTACAGTTCATCGGGTACTTTGGAATCTATTTCAGTCTAACACTTGTATAATATCAGTCGAAAAGGAGAACCAGATGGCTATGAAACCGAATTATGGCTTTGAAAAACGGCAGAAGGAAATTGCCAAAAAAGCTAAAAAAGAAGAAAAGAATAAACGGAAACAGGAAGAAAAGACTGAGGAACCTGCTAGGAGCTTGTCCGAGAATAAGGACCAAAGTGAAAACCCGGAAGTTTGAGATCAGATTTTGGCTCGTTTGAGAGCTCATAGCCATAGCTATGGGCTGAAAAGAGCTGAAATATAGGCCAAACAGCTGGGTTTAAAGCCGGACATTCATTGTTGGACAGTCTCCTGGGGAAGAATAGTTTTCAGGTGTCAACAGGGATAAAAAAAGACCTCTCAATGAAAGAGAGGTCTTTTTTTGTTTTGCTTTTAAAACTACGCAGCTTTGTTTCTGCCAAAGCCGAACCAGGTCTTCAGCCAAATGCCGCTGAGCATGTAGGAATATGCCCAGGTGCCGATCATGATAAAGATAAAGGCCTTGATGATGTCTGTCGAAGTTCCATCGAGGGAAAAACCTGGCACGTAACCGAACAGCAAAGGACCAAGGTAGAGAAATTTGGCAAATTTGAAAGCTGAGAATGCCGTCTTCCACATGTTGGCTCCGGCAATGGTCGCTCCAGCAAAGGCGGCGATACAGACCGGCGGTGTGATATTAGAGTCCTGCGACAACCAGTAAACGATCATGTGCGCGGCCAGTTCGTTGACGCCCAAATGGGTTAGAGCCGGAACCGCAACGACAGCTGTAATCAGATAGGCTGCTGTGACCGGGACGCCCATACCCAGAACCAGAGAAGCGAGCGCAATCAGCAAAATGGTCATGAGCAGCGAGCCGCCAGCCA
>JASJGU010000148.1:0-8814 GCA_033791385.1 Desulfuromusa sp. | reverse complement strand
CCTGAGTTGCACCGGCAACCTTGCGTTTTAATGCTAAATACTCTAAAAAGATTCAGATAATTGACAAGGAGGACAACCCTGATGAAAGCGGAGGAAACGGTATATCCAGCCCAGATAACTTTTTTCAGTATTATAAGAATATTCCGGTATACGCATTGCGACCAGGAATTGACGATAAATAGACGTAAACGACTTAGCCAGATAGCTTTCAGGGCAATCTACAGCTTTATCAATCATTTCGTAAGTCCTGGCCGTCGTCACATGATTCGCTTCAAGGCACATAGCCCCGCTCGACCAGTAGGGCCAGTCAAAGTCTGCTGTCCAGGGTGATTTCAAATGATGACTAAACAACAAACGAAGGGCATCCACCTGTTGCCTGAATTGCCAGTCAGCCAGCTTAAAATTTCGACTGGTTTGAGTCAGTCACTATTCAATATGCTCAGAATTTCGGTGAGTCAATCGGGTATCGGGCAAATAATTGATAAAAGTCTTGATGGTATCAATTACATGATAATGTCAGTTAAAGGAATTCTAAAGCAGACTTTTGTTATACTCTTCTTCTCATCAGTATTTATCATAACTGCCTGCGGTTCGTCTGATGATCCTAAAGATCCAGTGAACGAAGATCCAGTTGCCACAAGCGATACTTTCAGTGTCAACAACGCCAGTACGACTCAACTCAATCTGGCGATCAATGATTCGGATGCCGATGGAACTCTAGATCTGACCTCTATCGCCATCATCACTGCAGCCAGCAACGGTTCACTTCAGATAAATAGTGATGGCACGGTGAGTTACACGCACAATGGCACGGCAACTCTGTCCGATAGTTTCACTTACACTATCCAGGATAACAATGCGGCTACATCCAATACCGCGACGGTTTCGATCACTATTTCGCCTGCAACTGTGAATGTTCAAGCTGGCATCTATGACACGACAGTAGTTGAAGGTGCCGACAATCTAGAATTTGCTATTACTCTTTTAAGTGCAAGCAGTAAAGCTGTCAGCCTGGATTACACTACAGAAAATGGAACAGCGATTGCCGGTACAGATTTTTTAGCCACTAGCGGCACATTACAGTTTACACCGGGTACTTTACGACAGTTTGTAACTGTTTCAGTACTGAACAACCCTGCTACTTCAACTACAAGCAGTCGTAGTATGCAACTTGTGTTGAGCAACCCGCAATTTGCTGAAATTGTCGATACCTTTGCCATAGGCACAATTGTTGATAAAGATAGCATGTCGATAAATACCACCTATGACCATAACTGGTCTCCAATTGGAGCCTTTACCAATGCCGCTAAATGTGGGACCGACTGTCATAAAGCTTCAGACCCTACATTAACTTTCAACAATAAAGATATTAGCCCGGGAACCCAGTGGAGACACAGTGTCATGGCGAATGCTTTTGTCGACCCATACTGGCAGGCTGCGGTAGAAGATGAAGTCGATACTTTTCCGCATTTAGCCGGATTTATTGAAGATACCTGTACCCGTTGCCATGCCCCCATGGGACGAACAGATGCATACCATACCAACACAAATCTTGATGTTGATGGTTTCTTTCGTTTCAACACGGCCAAAGACCAGATGCATTCACGTGAAGGTGTGAGCTGCACAGTTTGTCATCAGATTGATGTTAATGCTTCTTCTATATCTGGCGGCTTCAACATCCCCGGTGATCAATCGGCAGACTATAAAAACATCAATGGTCCCTATAACAACCCAGTAGGAAACAATATGTTCGCCCAGACCGGGTATACCCCCATTGCGAATAACCTTATCTCTTCATCCGAACTTTGTGCTACCTGCCATACTTTGTATACACCTTCACTGGATCCTGATACAGGATCGCCCAACGGTATAAATTTTCTGGAACAGGGGCCTCACCTAGAATGGCAAAACAGTGTATATGCAAGCGGTCAATCCCAGGAGGCACAATGTCAGGACTGTCATATGCCTGAACCCACTGCCGTCTATACAACTCCAATTAGCCTGATGCCTCCATGGGCACCAGATCGCTCACCTTACTCTCAGCACACACTGGTGGGTGGCAATACTCACCTGCTTGAAATATTACGTGATTATCGCTCCGAACTCGGTATTAAGTTAGCCACCACGGTGTCGGGCTTTGATGAACAAATTGCACTAACACAGGAATTTCTCAATACTGCGACCACATTAAGCATTTCACCACTGGTAACAAACAGCAATAATCTGGATTTCAACATTGCGGTAACTAACAATGCCGGGCATAAAATGCCTTCGGCTTATCCTAGTCGACGTATGTGGCTGCATGTGACGGTAACAGACAACAATAGCAATATCATTTTTGAATCAGGGAAACCCGATTCCAGGGGCTACCTGTCAACCGATGAAACTCGATTAAAAGCAGATTGTATGTCTGCACACAAGCTGGAAGGATTCGACAGCAGTCTGTGTTATGAACCACATAGAGATGTCATCAACGACCCATCGCAGATAGCTATTTATGAAACGGTGCTGGGCGATTCGCAAAATAATATTACTCACACCTTGTTACAGGGTGCCAGTTACCTGAAAGATAACCGTATTCCCCCTCTTGGTTTTACCAATGCCAAAGCGGCAACCATAGAACCGCAAACTATACCTGCTGGAGTAACCGGTGATAATGATTTTAATTGCCTGAATAGTAACGAAGGCTGTGGAACCGATACGGTACATTACCAGGTTAATATTGCGAATCAGGCAGGTCCATTTACAGTCACAACTCGACTACTTTACCAGGCGACACAACCCGCATTTGTCGATGGCATGCATAATTCTGGAGACAGAGTAAATCGGTTCAAGGTGATGTACGATGCTGTACCACCTAGTGTGGAGATATTAGCAGAAGCAACGAAATCCTGATTGCTGACGACATCATGGCGACAGCTATTAAAGGAAATAAAAATCTTTTGATAGAACCCTGTTATTCAAGAGGATCAATAGGGTCAGCATAAATTGATTTACTCAGAATTCAGAGGGAATATTACTGGGGTCAGATCACAGAATTCTCTAATATTAGCAAGTATTGTGATCTGACCCGTGTAATTTGTTCGTGTAATTTGCGTGTAATTTACCAAATGATGCGCTTATTCGTCCGGAGTGAATTTGGCCGTCCTCAGGACGGTCTTGAACGGGCGACAAACAATCGCTCCAGGCGCACCTACTATGTTTCCCTTGCTGATCTTTGAGTACAAAAACTGCTTCGTTGTTTAAAAATACACTCAAGTTATCTGCTTGACCCGAGTATGTGCCCACAGCTACCCTATTCAGGGTACAAATCAACTAGAAACGTAATAATGGTAGTTAGAAAACCAGAAAATTTTGATCCCGTGGTTATGAGTGAACTGCAGTTTGATCGCGCGTTGAGTTATATCAGCGAAATCAAGAGAGGATTGATCAGTTTTTTAAAAAAGCCAAAACGGATCAATATCGTTAATTTTCCAGTAGAAATGGATGATGGCTCTGTCCACTCGATTCAGGGGTATCGCGTTATTCATAATCGCGTATTCGGTCCGGGTAAGGGTGGAATTCGTTACCATCCGGATGTCACCATGGAAGAGGTGGTTTCATTGGCAAAATTGATGACATGGAAATGTGCTCTGGTGAATATTCCATTTGGTGGGGCCAAGGGGGGTGTTGTTTGCGATACAAAAGCACTGAGCGAAAGCGAATTGCGTCGTATTACCCGTCGGTTCACTTCGGAGCTTGCCGATGTTATTGGGCCTGATACTGATATTCCTGCTCCCGACTTATACACCAATGAGCAAACCATGGCATGGATATATGATACCTACGACATTTTGCATCCAGGTAAAAATAATCGCCCTGTCGTCACTGGGAAACCAATTCAATTGGGTGGCTCCTATGGACGGCATGAGGCTACCGGTAATGGCGTCTATTATGCCACCGAGCACTTTCTATCCAAGGGCTTGATCGCTGACCATCAAACAGCTGGCGGGGCGAGAATAGTGATCCAGGGTTTTGGTAATGTTGGTTCCATTACAGCGCAGGCGTTTTTCCGAAATGGTGCGAAAATTATTGCGGTCAGTGATAGCCAGGGAGGCATTTTTTGCGAGCATGGATTCGATCCGAAAAAAGTGATGGCTTTTAAAAAGGAGCATGGGAGTGTGGTAGGAATGCCAGGCACAACAACAGTCACCAACGAAGAAATACTGGAAATCGAATGTGATATCTTGATTCCAGCTGCTTTGGGAAACCAGATACATGCCGGCAACGCCGACAGGATAAGCACGAAACTGATTGTGGAAGCGGCGAATGGGCCGACCACTCCCCAGGCTGATGAAATATTAAATGAGCGCGGGATATATTTGCTACCGGATATTATGGCCAATGCAGGTGGTGTTACCGTAAGTTATTTTGAATGGGTGCAAAACCAGGCTAATCAACAATGGGAATTCGAAGAAGTAAACACCCGGTTGCAGAAGAGAATGTTTAAGGTCGTTGATACGGTATTTGATCGTTGGCAAGGATTTGTAGTCGGTGAGGCCACAGCTTCCGACAGCGAGGTAATGAATAAAATGCCGGAACAAAAACCGGATTTTCGCTGTATGGCATTGTCATTGGCGATAGATCGTGTCGCGCAAACAACGCTGATGCGTGGTATATGGCCTTAATCGTAGAGTTCCACTGACTATTAATTAATTAGTTAGCCTGAGAGGATTGTTCAGCGAAACAGAGTGAAAATTAAGAAATTCTATACGGCGTTGCCACCATGGGTCGCCAGCAAAACAATCAGGAACAGGAAAATGCCCGCCATGATGGTGGTGTCGAGATTACCCAGGGTATGGTCTTCTTCCAGCAAGGATGACAGCGTGTAGAAAGTTGGAAACAGAAACAGTAGCAGAAGGATATTTGGGAGAGAGAACTCCAACGGTAAATCCGGGTGCGCTGGATTGATAAAGGATTGATATACGGCAATGCCCAGCAGGGTATAGGGCAATACCAGAAACATCACCTGAGTAATACCGCCAAAGGCATTAGCCAGGGCAATGCCATATTCCTGTTTGCGGTGTGATTGCCAGAGAATCACGTACTCACTCATACCGGCAAAAATGGCGAGAATCATTGCCGTCAGGATGGGGTTGATCTGCAGATCGCTAATCATAATGGAGGCGAAGCTGGAAATTTCGTGACCGCCGACAAACGCACCAACGATACCTGCCAGAAAAAGTGCACTAATAGTCGTGAGTGAGCTTGGCACTATATTTTCATAGACGATATCGAGACGTTCTTCGATATCGTTTATGGACATAGACAGATTCTCTCGAACCTCTGTCTCTTCCCGGGCGTAATTGGTTATTAGCTTGGAGAGATAGACGGCAAAGATGGATAAGAGAATGAAGCTGACAAAAACCAGATCAATGGAACTGAAACTACTCTTGGTTTGGCCCGAGGAATTGAAAGCCAGCATCACTAACCCCAGTATTAAACCCATGGCGCCACCACCTATCAGAATTTGCGTTCCTGCCTCGGTTATAGGTATTGGCATGAGGAATTTCCCCTGCTTGTCTTTGGGCAGGAAATAAGAATACAAACTGAACACTAGTGCGTTGTTGTAAATAGATATAACACTGATGACAAATGCCGTGGTTGGACTGACCGGAATAATAAAAGCAATAACCACCAGTTCCGGCGTGGTAGAAAGAATTTCTGCCAGAGTGCCGGCAGTGTAGTGGTTCCAGTGAAAACGGGCTGCCAGTTTTTCTGTCGCGGATACCAATATTTCACAGGCCGCTATGAGAATAATCAGACCGGTAAGCAATTTCATACCTGCCAGAAAGAACAGTGATGGTTGTAAGAGAAATTGATTGATCAATAAGGACAACACCCAGAGGGTGAGACCAAATATCAGCCGCCACAGATAGGGCGGCACTGCAGAGAAATGAGATGTCGGGCCGAGTTGGACAACCGAGAGCCGGTCGGGATCGATGCCAGTTTTCCGCAAGGCTTCATCGACATGAGGCTCAGTATCGGGCAAGCCGGCAGTGGCGATGTGGCTTCTCTTTCTATGTTTTTTAGCGGCCATTTCACAAAGTGACTGTTGGAGAAAGTTTTCTGATGTTCGCGACTCTATTAACACTATATTAATGCAAGACACAGTCTAATCTGAATCAGATGTCGATACGCTGGTTTTTCAGCAATTTTTACTCTGAGCGTATGCTTACTTATAGTCAAAGGCTGGTCCCGAAGGGGCAAATCACAGGGATGTGATTTGCCATCTCTCCGGGCGTGCCTCACACAGCAGTTCAATACAAAGTTATATTGGGCTATTTATAGAACAAATTTTCAGTGAGGTAAATAGATGTTCTTGCTCTTTGAACGGAGTGTCTGTTCAGCTTTTTTATCGAAGTGATTGTGGAAGAAAGCGTTCATTTTTGGAACGATCTGCTCTCTAAAACGATAACCGTTAAATACACCATAATGGCCGACGCCTTCTTGAACATGATCGATCCGCATCGCTTTGGGAATATTGCTACACAGTGTGTGGGCTGCCTGAGTCTGACCAATGCCGGAGATATCATCCAACTCGCCTTCAACGGTCATGAGAGCCGTTTTGGTTATTTTCGAAGGCTCTACCAACTCGCCGTGGTGAGAGAAAGTACCACGCGCCAGTTTATGCTCTTTAAATACATCCACAATCGTCTGTATGTAGAACTCCTCGGTTAGATCTTGCACCGCAAGATATTCGTCGTAAAAAGCCCGGTGTTTTTCGATACTGTCCTGGTCGCCTTCTACTAATTGTTTGAAGTACTTCTTCATCGCGTCCGCGTGCCGTTCCTGGTTCATAGAAATAAAGCCGCCCAACTGTAGAAAGCCTGGGTATACACGACGTAGAAATCCGAGATTTGGCCAGGGTACTGTTTGGATTAACTGATTTTCAAACCAGCCGAGAGGTTTTTCTTCGGCAAGTTTATTTGGAACCGTTGGCGACAAACGTGTATCAATGGGTGAGCCCATGATCGTCATACTCGCCGGTAAGCTCTTCGACTTTTTTGCAGACATAACGGACACTGCCGATATGATCGCAGGTCCTGGTTGGCAGACACCTACGATATGCACGCCTGGCCCGATAAACTCCATCATTTCGATCAGGTAGTCAATGTAGTCATTGAGATCAAATTTACCTTTAGTGATCGACACGTCACGCGCACCAATCCAGTCTGTAATAAAGACCTCGTTGTCAGGTAACAGGGCCTCAACTGTTCCACGCAGCAAAGTCGCATAGTGACCGGACATCGGTGCCACTATTAAAACGCGTGGTTGTATTTTGTCTTTACCAACGGCTTTATTGAACTGTCTTGTATCGCGTTTGAAATGCACTAAATGACAAAAAGGCTTGCGGAAAACCTCTTTCGGTGTGACCTTGACTTCAGCATTGTTGATGAGCGTTTTTGGTAGCTTCCACTCTGGTTTTTGGTATCGCCGAGTTAGTGTTTCAAGTAGCTCACTGGCAGCATAGGCGGACTTCCCTAAAGGCGTATAAGCCAGGGGGTTAAAGGGCGAACCGTGAATAAACTTGCCCGCATTGGCGATGGCACGCAGTGGTTTAAACAATGCGTAATTAAATTCATATGCGTGATACAGCATTTTCACACCTCAAGGTTTGTTTCTTACCAAACAGTCGACTTTTTTGAAGGATTCTGCCATTTCGGGGTTTTTCATATGACAGGTCACATAACCGGGATTCTGCAGAATTTTTGGGCAATCTAAATACAGTATAGAGTAGTCCAGGGGAGTATGCCTATTATCAGCAAATCCATATACTGACTATATTCTCTACAGATCACCCGAATTGGTCGGGTCATCCGCTGCACGCACTTTTGACATAATGAAATCTAACAAAAGAAAAACCGGGGTCACTAGACAAGTTCAGGATGAGATGCTTGATAGGGCTTTTTCGAACACATCTTCTAGCTCAGCATAGTTTTCCGCACCAACTGAAATACGCACCAAATGTGCTGACACGCCAACAGATTCTGCCCAGTCCAGCTCGTTGTAATGCGCGAGCAATGTGTAGGGGCAGGCAAGGGTGTATTCCGTTCCCAGACTGGGGCCTTTCATAACGTGCAAATGATCATAAAAATTCACCGCTTGCTCCCTGGTTGGGAGCACCACCGAAATCATGCCGTTGAAGTTGTGGATTATAGATTGTGGGTTGTGAGTTGTGAGGAAGTTCGTTATGCGCTTTGCATTCTCCATAATTTTCCCAATACGCTCATCAAAGTCAGAACAGTTGTTTGCTAGCGTTTTTGCATCATCTGCATATAGCAAATCTTCATAGATTCCGTCCAGTTTCGCCTTGAATTTTGCATAATGAGGCGACTTTTTATTGAGTATCAAACAACCCGCCATCACGTCGCCAATGCCAGAGAAAAACTTTGTCAAACTCGTCACCGCAATGTCCGCCACATCCAGTGTATTGAAGCCCTGCCACGCGCACAGCGTATCATCCACAATCAGCGGTGTTGTGCCAATTGCGGCACGAGCTTTTGCAAAATCCACCTGTTGTAAAAGTGGGTTCAGCGGATATTCGGTGAATACTGCATCGGCCTCAGTTTGCGCCAGCTTTTCATGGTCATCGAACGCTACGAATTCAGCAGCGCCAAACTTTTGCTGTACTCTCAATGTGTCGACATACGGAAAACCCAGCTGGATAGTTTCGGGCTTCGGATTTCGAGTTTCGGGGAGGCGATGAGCGGTGTAAATTGCGGCCATGCCTGATGGGAATATATATATATCCTCCACATCCGCACCACTCAA
>JASJGU010000147.1:0-3039 GCA_033791385.1 Desulfuromusa sp. | reverse complement strand
CTTATCCTCAAAAAAACAGTTACTTATACATGGTTAATGATTTTTAAATTGACTAATGTTGATAAAAAAATATACTGAGTTCACTTCTAACAGAAATGGGTATTTCTTGCCCGGGATACATAATCCACCGACAGGGCTAGCGATGCCGAAATTAAAATTATTAACAACCGCTTTACTGATCACAATACTAACGATCCCTTCGGTGGTGTGGGCTCTCAAGACAGGTGATCCATTCCCCAGCCTGTCGGGAACTACACTTGAGGGTGCAGAGTTCAGTATCAGCAGCTTGAAAGGTCAGCCAATCATCCTGAAAGTTGGCACGACCTGGTGCCCGACCTGCGGGCAACAATCAAAAGAAATCGACAAACTGCGCGGGTTTATGACAGAAAATGAGATCCAGTTTGTTGACGTTTTTATTCAGGAAAACGAAAAAAAGGTGCGGAAATATTTCAGTGGAGATGGTCATCAAATCCCAGATGTTGTCATTATAGATCAGGGGGAAATCGCCAGAGCACTGAATATTTATCTGATTCCCCGAGTCATCCTGATTGATAAAGACTTTCAGGTTTATCGGGATAGCGACCCGTTGCCCAGTGATGTGCTGAAGCAAGAACTAGAAAAAATGCTGATCCAAAAATAACACATAAGAGCAAAAAATAAGACTGGGCTTGCCACCAAGTCGCCAAAGACACCAAGAAGGACAAAACCTTTTTTCTGATTAGCGACCCACGCCCCTTGGGTGAATTTTCATTGAGTAACTTTTGTTTGACACATAAAAGAATCAAAGACTTTTTTTGACAGAATAAAGACCTGATAAAGTCTGATGAAAATCAAAGGTCGGAAAAACAGTTTTTTCAGGGTTAAGATTTAACATCAGATTTTATCCTGTTGATCCTGTCGGAATTTTTTTGAGATTTCAAACCCAAGCCTTTGATCTCGATTACCTTGGTGCACTTGGCGCCTTGGTGGCCGATTGAATGTTTCTATCCCCTATATGCAAAAAAAAGAATTATTTGCTCCCATGAGAGTGTGGTAGAACCAACACCGTTGTTGTGGCAGTAAAACCACATTAACCAAAAGCAGAGTGGGCGCTTTAGCAACAAAAGAGAGAACAATCAATAGTTTCAAGCAGTTAAGGGATATCACAAAACACCACATCATTTGGCATGCTTTCTGCTAAATACATGACCGTCAAAGTATTTAATGTTCTGATTGAGCAGTCAGAAACATTGATCAAATGCTTTGAAGTTAAATAAGCAGAGTAAACAAGTTTTCTAACGCCGAATGATTCGGCAATTCCAATTACCTTAAGGAGGTAACTAGAAATGAGTAGATTTTTCAAAAGCATGATCGTCCTGCTGGCGATCGTAGCAATGGCAACACCGGTAATGGCTGAAGACATGCTCAGCCTGGGCGGTCAAATGCGTGTCCGTGGTTGGTATATTGATGCCGACCAGGACAGCACTAAAACATGGGCAGATCAGCGCCTGCGGATTGGTGGCAAGCTCTCTATTGCTGACGGTGTCAGCATCACATTCCGGACTGATATTACGGAATCAAACTGGGGTAGTAATGATAGCACCTATGGCTCTGGGCGGAGTGGTTCTACTCAACAGTGGGATCGCGCTCATCTGGATATCGATCTAGGTAGCTTCAGCGTGCGTGCTGGTCAGCAATATCTAGCATTGGGTATAAGCGGCTTCGATGCTCAAACTAATGGTATCACCGTTAAGACCAAAGGCAATATGCCTATCACTGCATTTTTTATGCTGCAAGATGACAACAATACTGGCTCTACTCTAGATGACCAAAATGCAGATGGCTTCTACTATGGTGCTAATCTCGGCCATAAAGGCGAAAGCTATAAAGCTAACATCTTTGCTGCCGGTCAATCAAAAGTGTCCAATTCTGAAGAAGCTGTCTACGTAATTGGTGTTGACCTTAATTACGACCTTTCTGCTTTCAAAATTGTTGCAGAAGCCGAATTCTTCACCGGTGATGCTGACGCTGATAATGATGCTTTCGGTACTCAATTCTACGTTGATGGTTCCATGGCTGCCAGTGAAACAATGACCTTTGGTGGTCAGCTCTTCTACGCTGCTGGCGATGACGAAGACACACAGTACATCATCCTGGGTAACGACTTCGGTGGTTGGGATCCAATCAATGAAGCAGGCTCCGGTCTTAATAATGAGCAAATCACCCCAGGTTCAGCTACCGCTCTTGGCACCGACGCTCGTCCATATGGTTTCTTCGGTAACAACGCTGGTGTTATTGCCGGTCGCCTCTACGGTAATTTCCAACTCAGTGAAGCTTTCCACCTTGGCGCTTCCATTGCTTACCTTGAGCCAGAAGACGATTCAAATGTAGAGACTGAGTCTGTAGTCGATGCAACTGTTGGCATCAAGTATCAAGTTATGGCTAACACCAGTGTTGGCGCTCAGCTTGTCTACCTGGACCTCAGTGACAACCCAGATGCTGATAGCATTGTCATGGGTGGTCTTGGTCTGTTCGTAAACTTCTAGATCTTTTAGAAGCTGTTACACCGTACCACCAAAAAGCCCGCTGCGTTTGCAGCGGGCTTTTTGCTTTTCAACTGTACCTACCCATCGCATCACCCTTCTTCATGTAACGATTCAACACAACTGTGAGTAAGGCCGGGACTGTCCCGAATGGCGCTAGTTTAAGCAATTTTCCCTACTCCAGTGACAGTATTGATGGGCCTTTTGAACCACAATTTCGCGTGTGACGCAGCCGGAGTGGAACCGCTGATTTGAGAATAAGAGCGGCAAATGTTTGAGGGCAAAGCCCGAGTTTTTGCCACTCCTCAAAACAGCTGTGGAATACAGGGAACCCGCCATAGGCGGGCAAGGAGTTCGGGTGCCCTTTTCTGCTTACTCTTTTGTGGCACGACAAAAGAGTCAGGCGACGAGCGGGGTCGCAACCCCGCGACCTTGCGGGTTGTTAACCGTATTCAGGGGACACGTAACAAGTACATATCCCGAATGCCGGTGGTTTAAGAATTTTGTAGTAACCTCG
>JASJGU010000146.1:0-3109 GCA_033791385.1 Desulfuromusa sp. | reverse complement strand
TCAACACCCTAACAGGAGGAGAAATTCATGAGATTTACGAAAACTCTGGTTCTGGTTCTCAGTCTTTGATTGCTGTTGGTCTCTTTTGCCCATGCGGGTAAAGACCTTGATGCAGTCAAGAACAAAGGATTCATTCAAGCTGGCGTTAACGGCTCTGTTTTCGGCTTCGGGATGCCTGATGCAAAAGGTAACTGGGCGGGTCTGGATGTTGATACCGCTCGCGCTATTGCAGCTGCGATCTTTGGTGATGCCAGCAAAGTCAAATTTACTCCACTATCCGCTCAACAGCGCTTTACTGCTCTGCAATCGGGTGAGATTGATGTGCTGACCCGTAATGCAACCCGTACCCTAACCCGTGAATCCCAACTTGGTCTCAATTTTGTGTCTGTCAACTACTACGACGGTCAAGGCTTTCTGGTTCCAAAAAAACTCGGGGTTAAAAGTGCTAAAGAACTGGATGGCGCAACGGTCTGTGTTCTCCCGGGAACCACCACTGAGCAGAATGCTGCTGACTATTTCCGTACCAATAAAATGTCCTGGAAACCAGTCGTTATCGAATCAACAGCAGAACTGGCTAAAACATTTTTTGCTGGTCGTTGTGACGTCTTAACTTCTGATGCTTCTCAGCTAGCCGGTACCCGCGCCATCTCTGCCGATCCTAAAGGCTACGTCATCTTGCCAGAAATCATTTCTAAGGAGCCTCTGGCACCAGCGGTACGCCATGGTGACGACCAGTTCAGAGATATCGTCGATTTCTCGGTTCTGGCAATGATCAACGCCGAAGAACTTGGCATTACTTCAAATAATGTTGATGAAATGCTCAAGAGTAAAAATCCGGTTATCCAACGGTTCCTCGGCACCTCCCCGGGAAATGGCAAAGCTCTCGGGCTGGACGAAAAATGGGTTTACAATATCATTAAGCAGGTCGGTAACTACGGCGAAGTCTTCGAACGCAATGTTGGCGTCAATACCACTCTGGGTATTGAGCGCGGCCTCAACGCACTCTGGACTAATGGTGGATTGATGTACTCGCCGCCATTTAAATAAAATCATTTTCAATTGATTGTCCGCCGCCGAAACTTTATTGTTTCGGCGGTGCTCTATTTTTTTGCCCATCTCTGGAATTACGATTTGAAACAGAAAAACATTCCTACATCAGCAGCCTCTGTCGAGTCGGCAGTCCCTTTCTGGCGTGACGCTGGAAAAAGGGCGATCGCCTTTCAAATTGTTGCGCTCTTTATTGTCAGTGGCGTCAGCTATTACTTATTCTCCAACACTCAAGCCAACCTGGCTCGTCAATCAATCGCAACCGGATTCGGTTTTTGGGGAAAAGAAGCTTCTTTTGAAATTGGTGAGTCGCTGATCCGATATTCCGCTGCAGACACCTATTCCAGAGCTCTGCTGGTCGGAGCACTGAACACTTTGAAAGTGGCCTTTATCGGCATCATCCTGACAACAATTCTCGGCAGTCTCGTCGGGATCGCACGGCTCTCCAGCAACTGGCTAGTTGCAAAAGTGGCTGGTTCTTTTATCGAAGTGATGCAAAATATCCCCGTGCTTTTGCAACTGTTTTTCTGGTATGCCATTTTTTACGAATCTTTCCCCGCACCACGCCAGGCACTGAATCCAATCAACGGTATTTTTCTCTGTAACCGGGGATTTATTTTTGCGATTCCGGAAACTCACAATGCTCACGCGGTAATGGGTTGGATGTTCCTTGCAGTGTTGATTGGAGGCTGGTTTCTAAACCGTTGGGGATATCAGCGCCAGGAATTGACCGGTCGAACCTTTCCGGCAGGACGGATCACTGTTGCACTGGCACTATTCCTGCCACTACTGATCTGGGCTCTTTACGGTGCCCCAACAGCAATGAACGTCCCGGAACTACGCGGTTTCAATTTTCAGGGCGGACTGACCGTCAGTCCAGAATTCGGGGCTCTGTTGCTGGGTTTGGTTCTCTACACCTCAGCCTTTGTCGCTGAAATCGTCCGGGCAGGGATTCAATCCATCAATCGTGGTCAGATTGAAGCCGCCAAAGCCATCGCTCTGCGGCCAGGACAGGTTCTGCGCCTGGTCATTATGCCCCAGGCATTGCGAGTTATTATCCCGCCGTTGACCAGCCAGATGCTCAACTTAACCAAAAATAGCTCTCTTGCTGTTGCCATCGGCTATGCTGATTTTGTTGCAGTAGCTAATACCACTATCAATCAGACCGGTCAGGCGATTGAAGGGGTTGCCATGATTATGGTCGTCTACCTGTTCTTCAGCCTGACAACCTCTGTCTTCATGAACTGGTACAACAAACATATGGCTTTGGTGGAGAGATAGAATATGACTGAAGCAACCACGGCTAAAAGAGAACAACTGCAACCACCGATCAGCAATGTCGGTGTTGTTGGTTGGCTCTATACCAACCTTTTCAGCACTTGGTACAACTCTCTGCTGACGATTATTATGCTGGGAATGCTTGCGTGGATCATACCACCGTTCTTTCAATGGGCCTTTGTCGACAGTCTCTGGAACAGCTCAGCCGTAGCATGCCGTGATATTGACGGAGCATGCTGGTCGGTCATCCCCCATAACTTCAGATTTATTATTTTAGGTTTTTTCCCGGAAGGTCAGGAATGGCGACCTATTCTGGCAATGGCCTTATTACTGGGAATGGTGATCTACTCGAAGGAACGCTCCCGCTGGAAAAAATCTCTCACCTGGCTCTGGCTGATCAATCTGATCGTTATGGGTACCTTGATGTATGGTGGGGTTTTAGGCATGCCAGTTGTCGAAACTGCGCAATGGAGCGGATTGCCACTCACCCTGATCCTCTCTTTTTTCGGCATGATTGTCGCCTATCCGCTGGGGATTCTGCTGGCTCTCGGGCGGCGTTCAAAGCTGCCGGCAATCAAAACCCTGTGCGTTGTCTATATTGAGATGATTCGTGGGGTGCCATTGATCAGCTTGCTCTTCATGTCTTCAATTATGTTTCCCCTGTTTCTCCCCGAAGGGGTAACTATCGATAAGGTTCTGCGCGCGCTGGTTGCAATTATTTTGTTTACTGCTGCCTACATAGCTGAAGTCGTGCGTGGCGGGTTACAAGCCATGCCGAGAGGTC
>JASJGU010000145.1:0-2719 GCA_033791385.1 Desulfuromusa sp. | reverse complement strand
CCATCGACCATAAAATCACTGGTTTTGTTGCTGTTACCGAAGAACAGAAAAGATCTGCCGGTAACTGGTTCCAATATTCCGCCAGGCACCAGTTTCTCCTTCGGGCGCATATCATGATCCCAGGCTTTAACTGCATCAAGGCCTCTCGATTGACCTCTTCTTGAATAATCACCAACGTGAACGGTTGCTTTGGTATCGATGCTGATTCTCAATGTCGTGGGATCAGAGTCCGCCCACGCGTTCACTTGCCAGACGTTTTTGAAGATGATGTCAGTCTCCGCCGTTTTTTTTGCACTTTGGTTTTTGCTACTGTTCGCAATCGGTATTCATGCCGGTTTAAAATATTGGAAATGGTGCGAACAGTCGGTAATGATTCCTCGGGCCACCCTTCAGCAACAAGTGCATCATATACGGACTGAGCCGTCATGTTCGTATAGAGTAAAGTCGTGCGTAATCGCGGTTCAGCTTGACTGTATGGCTCCATTATCTTCTGTATAGCGTCCAATAATTTTGGGGTCTTTTCTTCTGATTTCAGCTTGTGCCGTTGAGATAAATCATTAACGCAGGTTATGCCGCTGCAAAATTCGTTAATACCGAGAGTCACTCCGGATCTGTTCCAGCCAAATTCCTTTTCAGCAATACGAGGTTTGCCATCCAATATGGTCAGGGTCACATCCCCCATGGCTTGACGGCGAGAAGGCCATGGGATTAACGCTACTAAACGAGAAATCATCTCTACCATTTCTGGTGATACACCATTTCGAATCAAAGTCGATGTCTTCATACGCATGACCTCCTTTTTTGCAGTTTGAAAACATCATAACAGGTATTTTGGTATTTTCCAAGTCCCTTATTGGAAATTTGCTACTACCCGCTTACCCGCTTATTTACCAGCGATCATCGAAATCTCCACCAGCACTGGGGCGCCAGGTTTGCTGCCAGGCAGTGCACCCACTTCCACCGTAGCGCGTGCTGGTGGGGTCAGCCCGTTGTCGGTCCAGTAGGGACCGTACACTTTATTGAAATCTCCCTAGAGACTTAGGTCAGTGATGAAAACGGTCGCCTTGAGAACATTCTTGAAAGACATTCCCGCCTCAGAAAGAACGGTCTTGAGGTTTTTCATGACTATGGCCGTTTGATCTTTGATGTCGTCCTTACCATCCCTAGCATTCTCCGGGATAGCGCCTTCTACATATGAGATTTGTCCGGAAATAAATAAAAGATCGCCATACATAATCGCCGGGGAGTAAGGAGCGATGGGCTTAATTCCAGCAGGATAAATAGGTTTGGCGTCTTCAGCGAAGGAATCGGTAACCATGATAACGCCACAGATGAGTGCCAAAATGAACAGGATACTTAGAGATTTTCTTTTCATCACAGTCCTCCGTTATTGTTGAGTGTGCGTTACTAATGGATCTGTAGAAGCTTCAGCCTAACGCCTCCGGAACAAATATAAGAACAGACCGGAGGCTATTTAAAAGAAATTTTGTGCGCCTGATATTTGGTGTCCATTTCATACTGATCAGGTCTGTATTAGGGTTTCCGGCAAAGCAGCACTGATTTTTGCTTCGATACTTTGTCATTGTTCAAAATGAACAGGCTTTTTTACCCAGTCCATGTTTGATCTGATCTTACCCTCGTCATACCGGTTGTCATGGAAGAGCCAGATTCAGCTACATCAGCACTTGAACAAGAACACAAGACGCGTGGTTTTTTCGTCCGTAGTTCGCGATGGTTTTGGAAATGAATTTAGATGGTGCGACGTGAATAATTATGAATAACAGCAGATCGGAAATTGTGTCAAGAGCACTATGCGTTCGATAGTGATATGCTAAAATATCTTTGATAAAAATAGACCTTGCCAAAACCGGTGACATCTCCAGCAACCTTGTAGATATCAGATCAGAAAATTTATAACGATGTGCGAAATTAATCGCAACAGGCCAAATCTTGCTACAATAACTGTTTACGTGGTAGGCTGTTGATCACCAAGGCATATCGTCAATAAATTCAATAATTCCTGTTGGTAAGATGATCTCAATAAATCATAAATAGCCACATTTCTGTGATAGATTCATTTCCCCAATGTAATCTGCAATGAGCTGGAAATTCGGACGCCCCCATATGTAGTGGTGCTCGGAATTGGTTTACGATCCAACCACTTGGCGACATTGGCAAGATGTCACACCCACAACTATATGATACTTTCTCCACTCCCTCTAATTCTTTTGTCAACGCCCAATATCCCCCATTTTTACCTCTTTTTTGGGGGGGACAAAAGGGTAGGTAAATACTATTATTTACGATCAAAACGTATAAATTTCGTAAAATAAATTGTTTGCCATACAGAGATGGACGATTGAAAACTGAACCCTATCATATGCCCCCTACTGCGCACCAAACTGTATCGACCCTTGGTGCCCGTTGATTACATGCATCGTCCCGAGTTGATTGAGCGGCTGAACAAAAGTCGACACCAGCCGGTGATCCTGGTTGCAGCGCCTGCCGGCTTATGCTGATCCTAAAGCAGATCGCGAAGCAGGAAGGCATCGAAGTGGACCAAAGGGATGTGGACAACCGCATTGCCGAAAAAGCCGAGGAATTCGGTGCCACAATCAAAGAATTGAAGGCTGAGCTGGCCCTGGGTGATGGACTGCAGCGCTTAAAGGAGATGCTTCGTGCCGAGAGTGTACTTGGGTATTTAGTGGAAATAAACACT
>JASJGU010000144.1:0-2606 GCA_033791385.1 Desulfuromusa sp. | reverse complement strand
TCCCATATCCAGATGCAGGTACCGAATGAGTTTAAGTTTGCTGACGTCCGCAGGATTCAAGCCCTTTGCACCATGCAGCATGGCACGCGCAGTGACCAACTCTTCGTGCTCGCATTGGAGTATGAACTCTTCTGACACCCTTGCCATACGGGCGACAAACCGATATTCAAAGTGAATTTCGGGATCAGTGCGAAAAACAGCAATCGGGTATTTCTTCATGGCTTTCTCCTCGACAGTCGGACTGGAATGACCCAACTGGTCGCGAACAATGCGACTAGCGCATAGTTTTCCACTGTTCAACCAGCTCCTTCTCTTTGGCAGTCAGCTCTTCTGGCAGAACAGCTTCTACGGTGACATAAAGATTACCACGTTGCTCAGGATGCTTGATTTTGGGCATCCCTAATCCGCTCAGCCGGAAAACCCTACCATTCCGGGTTTCTGGCGGGATATGCAGATTCACCGTGCGGTCGATGCCGGGGATCGAGAGTTTGCCGCCTAACAACATGGTAAAAAGATCTGCCGAAACGGTGATTTTAAGATCATCGTTATCGCGTAGAAAACGCTTGTCGGACAAAACCTCGATAGTCAGATAGAGATCCCCCGACGGTCCGCCACCAGATCCCGAACCTCCCTGCCCCTTGAGCCTGACCCGGGAGCCCGTATTGACTCCGGGAGGGATTTTGACGTCAATTTTGCGACCACCTTCCCACTCCAGCACCCGCTTGGTGCCCTGATAGGCTTCATGGAGACTGACCTGGAGAGAATGTTCAAGGTTTCCTCCCTGCCGTGGCCGCGCCTGCTGATAGAATTGTTGTCCACCCATGTCGCCATGACTCTGTTGACGGTCGGCCCCGCCGAACAGGTTGGTGAAAAAATCGGAAAACCCGCCACCGGTTCCAAACAGCTCTTCAAACTCCTCGGAATTAACGGTTCGATAGTTGTAGTTCTGCTGACCTGCGGCCGCTCTTTCGCCCCAGTTGAAGTCTTCGGACTTTCCTCCGCCTTGCTGGTACTGGTGCCACTGGGAACCAAGGCGGTCGTATTGCTTGCGTTTCTCAGGGTCGGACAGCACTTCGTTGGCCTCGTTGATATCCTGAAATTTGGTTGCGGCAGCACTGTCTGCAGGGTTGACGTCGGGATGATATTTTCGGGCCAGCTTGCGGTAGGCTTTTTTAATATCTTTGGCGCTGTCTTTGCGATCAACACCCAAAATGCTGTAGTAATCTTTGTACTCCATGCCGTTCCCATTAACTCATGTCATGACGGGGTGAACCTTCTAAACGCAACGAGACAATCGCCAATAGGTCAAATCAACGCGATGAGATGAGCACCTGCGCCGGGCGCAACAGCTTACCACCGTGCAGATATCCCTTCTGCTCGACCCGTACTACAGTGTTGGGAGCGACAGAGGGATATCGGACCATACCTATGCTTTCGTGTAGATTCGGATCGAATGGCTGGCCTAAAGTCTCCAACTCTTCGACATTGTATTTAGCAAGAAACTTCTCCAGCAGGGCTCGGTTCATCTCGATCCCCTGCAGGATATTCCGGCTATCCTCTTCAGGTGATGTGTGCATCAAAGCGAGATCCAGACCATCAGCGATGGGCAGAATATCTTTTAGCAAGGCTTCCTGTTGTGCCTCAACCTCCTGAGCGGAGGTCCGTACCAGACGCTTTTTGGTATTCTCCAGATCCGCGAGCAGGCGGAGATATCGTTCCTTCCAGACCTCCACCTCTCCCAGCGGATGTTCGTCGGCCTGCATGTTTATATCTCCATTTGTTGCGCTGATATTTTTTATAATCTCATCGTTCATCATTGCATCTCACTGCCAGGATTATGGGGCACTATATCAGTGCTTTTCGTCTTTTAAAGATTCGTCGCAAAGGCAATAACCATTAATAAGATTTACGGAAATACGTCTTATGGCACTGAGGACAGGGCGGAATGCGTACCGTCGACTTAAAGTGCATCTCCTTGCCGCAATCTTTACAGGTCAAGGTCCCAGGACAAGTGACCTCGCCGGTTTTGAATTCGAGACTATGCTCGGACTTCTCCGCCCATTCAGTCAGCACTTCAGCTGTGGATTTAAACAATTTTGCCAGACCGCTCTGCATACCAAAAACAACCCGATGTGGGTCAACAGCATTAACGACAGTATCGCCGGCCTGGTGGGCCCTTTTGCCGAAATCAGATAGATCGCGGCGCAGATAAGCTCCGATCTTTTCAGCCTTCTCGCGCGTATAATCACCACCGGCGCTGACTTCTGCACTAGCTTTTTTCAGGGCATCATCCATACTCTTTCGCCCCTCTTCGATTATTTCAGCAGTCCGCTCAGCCAGCTTTTGATACAAACCGACATCTTCGTGTTCTTCAGGGTTTTTATTTTCGCTGTTCATCAGATTCCCCTTTCAGTCAGTTAGCTCCAAAAATTCATTATCCTATTACTCTCATTATAGCACTTCTGGCTCTAATTCTTCTGGACATAGATATATTTAGACATCCATTTATCCTATCAAACCATTTGGTTTCAACCGCTCTAACGTCAGATATCGTGCCAACAGAACGATCCAGGCATAAGTGATTTTCCGTTGTTATTTAAGCAAGT
>JASJGU010000143.1:0-6558 GCA_033791385.1 Desulfuromusa sp. | reverse complement strand
GATTACTTCGTTACTGTTTCTTTTCATCACAACAGCCGTTATAGTGAGATCATGAATAATATTGAAATAAATTGCCCACGCTGTGGGAAAAAAACATCTTGGACGGATAATCCTTCTCGACCTTTCTGCTCTGAACAATGTCGTGTGATCGACCTGGGTTGCTGGGCAAGTGAAGAATATTCTGTTGATGGGGGAAAAGCTCCACAGGCGGATCAAGATTTTTAACCAGGAACTACCAGGAGAGAGTATGTATCATTTAACAATATTGACCAGTTTTGCCGCAGCGCATAACTTACTGAACTACCAAGGTGATTGTGAAAATTTACATGGCCACAACTGGAAAGTTGAGGTGACGGTTAGTACTGAACATCTCGATAGTGCTGGACTTGGGATTGATTTTAAAATATTGAAAAAGCACACCAAAGAGATCATGAGCTACCTCGATCATAAATACCTCAATGACCTGGATGCATTTAAAGGGATCAGCCCCTCATCGGAGCATATTTCCAGGTTTATCTATGATCGACTGGCTGACAGTTTGGCGGAATACGCTGTTAGTTTAGAAAAAATCACCGTCTGGGAATCTGATAATGCTTACGCCACCTATACCCAAAGCTGATCTGATTGAAATTTTCTCCTCAATTCAGGGCGAGGGGGTTTTGGTTGGCGTTCGGCAGATGTTTTTACGTTTTCCAAGCTGTAATCTGAATTGCCGCTATTGTGATACAGATTTTTTAAAGTCGAAAACCTGTCAAATAGAAAACAGTCCGGGATCAGGGGAGCTGGATGAGTTAGAGAACCCCATAGATTTTAGCAAGGTCAAAAATCTGCTGACGACATGGAACTCTGAACTCCCTGGAGCACACCATTCCATCAGTATTACCGGTGGCGAGCCGTTGTTGCATGGTCAACTGCTTTCATCCTGGTTGCCGGAACTTAGAGCCATTTTACCAATTTATCTAGAAACCAATGGCACCCTGCCAGATCAATTGTCAGCGCTGATTGAGTACATAGATTGGGTCTCAATGGATATCAAACTCCATTCACAGACCGGGTTAAGAACTGATTGGGAGACTCACCGTCAATTTCTTAAAATTGCTCATCAAACTGATTGCTATGTCAAGCTGGTGGTTGGTGAGGAAACGCCAGATCTGGAATTGCAACTGGCAGCTGATCTGGTTTCTGAAGTGTCTAAACAAATCCCGATTGTCTTGCAACCTGTGACCTTGGAAGGTCAGGTTGCTGTATCGACCAAGCGGTTATTGCAGATGCAGGCTCTTATTGCTGATATTAATTCAAATTTAAGAGTGATCCCACAGACCCATAGATTTATGGGTGTTCTGTAGGCTTTCTAAGGTACTGCATTAACCATTACAGGGTTGAATAGTTTGCAGACTTTCATTTCTTGCCGAACTTTTTCATCAATTCTTCCCTGACCAATGGTGGCACAAACTTGCTGATATCGCCATTCAATCTACCCACCTCCTTCACAATCGAAGAACTAAGATAAGCAAACCCAGGAGCAGTCATCATAAATAACGTTTCCACCTGCTCACAAACAGTGTGATTCATCTGTGCCAGCTGGAATTCAAATTCAAAGTCGGTAACAGCACGTAATCCACGCAAAATAACTCGCGCTTTTTTGGACACAACGTAATCAACCAGCAGACCGTCAAAGGTTTCCACTCGCAGACGTGGGTTATCCTCTGTTAATTTCATGAGGATATCAACCCGTTCAGCTACTGAAAAAAGGGTATTTTTTTCAGAATTATTGGCAACAGCAATTATCACTGTATCGAAAATTTCCAGTCCACGTTGAACAATGTCCATGTGCCCATGAGTAAATGGGTCAAAGGAGCCCGGATAAATAGCAATATGACGATTCATATCTAACCTTAAGTTAAGTGGTAAAGGTGGATTCCGGTTGAGCCATAGACTCTGCTTTCGGTCAATTTTAACCTTCCGAAATCGCTTAGTTTTTCATCTTTGGCTGATTCGGCACAGATTATTCCATTTTCAGCCAGGAGATTCAAGTGCTCTATTTTTTCGATGACTGTTGGGATTAATTTTTGCTTGTAGGGTGGATCGAGCAGAATCAAATCAAAGGGTGCTGAAGAAACCAGCTGCGGTAATGTTATAATAACATCCTGCTTAATATGGTGTGCTTTGGACTCGAACCGGCAACGTTTAATATTTTCATTGATGACCTGTGCAGCAGTGGTACCTGAATCTACCAGGATTGCCTTTTTTGCCCCACGGCTTAGTGTTTCCATAGATTGAGCACCGCTACCGGCAAATAGCTCCAGAACATTGAGCCCGTTAAGGGTTCCGAAGCGGCTCGTTAGAATGCTGAAAATGGCCTCGCGAACACGATCCGGAGTTGGCCGAATCTCTTTTCCGGGAAAGGCTGCTAATTGTCTTCCTCGAGCTGATCCACTGATAATACGCATATTAAATTGTGCCCTCAATGCGATTTTTAAGGTTATCAATTGCTGCTAATAACTGAAAGGGGAGAGGATGTTCTATTTTATAGGCCAAACCAACAATACGTTCGATTTTTACGTCACAGATCTCGCGGGTAACAATATCTGACCGCAGACTGGTTGAATGACTGGGTACCAGCGAGATACCAAGACCAGCGGCAACCAGATCCAGCGCATACTCCTCATTGCTGAAGGTTGCTTTTGTGTTGATCCTGATACCTTGTTTTTGAATGGCAAAATTCCACGAATCAAAGACATCACAAAAGGTTCGACTGATAAATGGGAGATTGTCAATCTGCTTTAGCTGCACCGATTCATGCACTGTCAAAGGGTGGCCTTCCGGCAACGCCAGCACATATTCATCCCGCCAGAGCTTATGAAAACTTTCGTTGCGTAGGGCCATCGTACTCGAAATAATCCTGGCATCTGCCTCTTCGTTCCAGTCCACGATGGTGAGATCCAAACTCTTGACTGTGTCCAGAAGTTCTTTGATGAGCTGGCCAATTCTTTCACCTGACAGGAATGGCATAATAGCGATTTTAAGGGGCAGCAGATCTGTGTGCTCTTTAAACACCTCCTGCATGCTCTGAACATCATCAAGTACTTTTTGTGCGTAGGAAAAAAGCACCTTGCCGGCCTGAGTCGGACTCACTCCCTTGGAGTGGCGAATAAACAGTTGGCGATCCAGCTCTTTTTCCAACTGCTGAATGGCTGCTGAAATAGATGGCTGAGCAACAAAGCAGCGCTTGGCGGCTCCACTCAAACTCAACTCTTCATACACAGAGATAAAATAGCGCAGCGTCCGGAGTTCCATAGATAATCCTGTCAGGTGGTTTGGGAGCCGGTGTTGACTTTATTGCCTATTGTCTGTTTTTGAAAGAACTTTCTACAATAATAGTGACTTGAACCAACTACCCGACGATGGAAGGTAAATTTTCAAAACAATTTTGCTGTCAAAGTGATTTCAATGTTTTATGGTGAATGTCCGTAGAAGACATCATCCAGAGAAAAGGACATTGGATCAATGAAGAATATATTTATTATTGGTGCCGGGTTTTCAGCAACCAGTTTGATTGATTATTTACTGAAATATTCATCAGAATATGGTTGGAAGATCACTGTTGGCGACATGTTTTTTGAGGCTGCCGAGAGTAAAGTAGCCAATCATCCCAATGGGCGTGCCATCAGATTTGATATCAACGATCAAAATAAAAGGTCAGAAGAAATTTCACATGCGGATCTGGTGGTGTCCATGCTGCCTGGTTCTATGCACTCTATTGTTGCAACTGAATGTTTCAAATATGGGAAACATCTTCTTACTCCATCGTACGTAACAACAGCGATGCAAAATATGGATGAGGAGGTCAAGAAAAAAGGATTGATTTTCCTGAATGAGATGGGAGTTGATCCCGGCATCGATCATATGTCGGCGATGCGCATTATCGACGAGATTAAGAGCAAAGGTGGAAAGTTACTCTCTTTTAAATCGTTCTGTGGCGGACTTGTTGCTCCCGCCTGCGATGACAATCCGTGGAACTATAAGTTTTCTTGGAACCCGCGTAATGTCGTTCTTGCCGGGCAGGGTGTTGCAAAATATAGAGAAAATGGACGATGCAGGTATGTTCCCTATAATCAATTATTTTCCACGATCAGTAAGGTGAAAATGCCGGAATATGGTGATTTTGAAGTTTATCCTAACCGCGATTCGCTCCAATACTGTGAATTGTATGGTTTGGAGGATATTCCTTCTATCATCAGAGGGACAATGCGTCGTCCCGGTTTCTGTGAAGCCTGGAATGTTTTTGTCCAGTTGGGTTGTACTGACGATACCTATATTATGAAAAGTTCACACCTGCTCAGCTATCGCCAGTATCTGGAAAGTTTTCTTCCTTCATATCAAGGCGGAAGTACCGAGGAGAAATTGGCTGAATTCACCGGCCTTGCACAAGAGTCACCAGTGATGGCTAAAATTGCTTGGTTGGGATTTTTCTCAGATGAAATCATCGGGCTCAAAGATGCAACTCCCGCCGTCATTATGCAAAAAGTACTGGAACAGAAGTGGGCGATGTCTGCTCGGGATCGTGATTTATTGGTTATGCAGCATCAGTTTGAGTTTGATCTTAATGGACAACGGAAGCGTATTATCTCATCCATGGGTTACGAGGGGGAAAATAGTGAAAACACGGCAATGTCTTATACGGTGGGAATGCCACTGGCTATTGCTGTGAAATTGATTGCTACCGGTCGTATTAAGCCAATCGGTGTTCGAATCCCTACTTATCCAGAAATTTATAATCCCATTTTAGCTGAATTGAATACTTTGGGCGTCAGATTTATTGAAGAGCAAGTTGACTTATAGTCTCCGCAGGGGATACTCTGTTTATTCTCTCATTAATTGATATATACCATTATTTCATATAGTTAAGATTTCCGTCGGTACTCGCACATGCATACAGGGATAGGTTTTGCGAGCTTAATATTTTTCAGATAATTTTAAAATACACTTATCATTCAATACCGATGGGCGCTATAGGCTATTCCTTGACCCCGTAAAGTAAAACAGTATTATGCCTTTCAGGTTTTTTTCCCTAATGTGTACAGATGGCTGAAAGTGGCGAGTCTGTAAGTAGAAATTTTTACAGTCTCAATGACCCATCGAATTCATATTTGATATGTAAAAAACTAAAGGAGAAAAGATGAATTTTTTAAAAGAACTCGGCATCAAAGAAAAAAACTTTGGTGCATCGACCGGTATCGAGTGGAACGAAACAACCGATCAGGGTGAACTGAATATTGTTTCCCCCGTCGATGGCAAGCCAATTGCTAGTGTCTATCTTGCCTCAGAGCAGGACTACGAAAGAATCGTCGCCCAGGCAGACACAGCTTTTAAACAATGGCGCATGGTTCCCGCTCCCAAACGTGGTGAAATTGTCCGCCAGATCGGACTGCAACTACGCAAATATAAAGATGCCCTCGGGACTCTTGTCTCATATGAAATGGGTAAATCGCTCCAGGAAGGTAAGGGCGAAGTCCAGGAGATGATTGACATCTGTGATCTCGCCGTCGGTCAGTCACGCCAGCTTTATGGTTACACTATGACTTCCGAACGTGAACTTCATCGCATGTATGACCAATATCACCCGCTGGGAGTTATTGGTACTATCAGCGCCTTTAACTTTCCCGTCGCTGTCTGGTCGTGGAATGCCATGATTGCAGCCGTTTGTGGCAACACCAATCTGTGGAAGCCCTCATCAAAAGTGCCATTAACTGCCATTGCCGTACAGAATGTCCTGGCCGATGTAATTAAAGCCAACGATCTTCCTGAAGGACTATTCAATCTTATCGTTGGCCGTGGATCGTCCGTCGGTGAAAAACTGCTCAACGACAAACGGGTTCCCTTAATTTCAATCACTGGTTCCACCGAAGTCGGTCGTCATGGCGCTCAGATTATTGCCAAACGTTTTGGCAAGGCGATTCTTGAGCTCGGCGGGAATAACGCTATCATCCTCACCCCTAATGCCGATATGAAAATGGCACTGCCCGCCATCGTTTTTGGTGCTGTTGGGACCGCCGGACAACGTTGCACCTCAACCCGACGTCTCATTATCCATGAATCAATCTACGACAAAGTCAAAGCAACCATTGTCAAGGCCTATAGTGGCCTGAAGATTGGTGACCCCCTTGATGAAAACAACCACGTTGGCCCGCTGATTGACAAGATCGCTGTTGGAGAATTCAAAAGAGCTCTGGTGCGTGCTGAAGAAGAAGGTGGGAAAGTTGTATATGGCGGAGAACTTCTTGAAGGCAAAGGCTACGAATCGGGTTGCTATATCACCCCGGCCGTAGTTGAAGCAGAGAACCATTACGAAATTGTTCAGGAAGAAACCTTTGCTCCGATTCTTTACCTGATCAAATACCAAGGTGAAGTCGACAACGCCATCGCACTTCACAACGGTGTTGTTCAGGGGCTCTCTTCTGCCATTTTTACCCAGAATCTACTAGAAGCCGAGGAATTCCTCTCCTGTACGGGTTCCGATTGCGGACTTGCCAATGTCAATATTGGCACCTCCGGTGC
>JASJGU010000142.1:0-3623 GCA_033791385.1 Desulfuromusa sp. | reverse complement strand
GCGACAGATACTTTAGACCTTTTTTCCGTGGGTACCTTCATTACAGATTTATGCAACAGCAGGATGATCTAGAGCGTTTTTTTCAGGTTTGCATGAAAGCAAAAGGATGGCAACGGGTCAGAATAGAACCTGAAGCGAAATAATTTTTTCCGCTCGGCCAAGCAGAAACAATGCTGACGGTAGTTGCTGTCAAACTTTTCCTGTTTTAACCTTTCAAAACTGTAGCTTTGCCCCTTGCAAAAAACCGCCGTTGTTTCTATAGTTAGACCATGAGGACTAACTAACAGTTCGACAATCAAACCAAGACAGTGATTCATATGCGTATCACCAACTCATATATTCTAGATCAACCCAAGCCGCCAGGATCAAATTCCAGGTTGTCCTCTGCCGATCAAACAGGGAAACAACAAAGAATTCAGCAGGCTCGGGACAGTTACAGTAAAAATGCTGCATCGGCACAAGTTATTGATGCTGAATATGTTGATCTCTACAATCCCGACACCATGGATTTACAGCAGGAGCGCCAGGATCTTCACCTGACCCTGGAACCGGACATGGCTTTCCCGGGGCAAGCACCTGAAACTGGTCAGAAGTTCAATTCTAGCGTCAGTAAATATCAGATGACACCCATTGATGCTCCCCCTCCGGGCACCTACCTCAATATCTTTGCTTAGCCACTTCACAAGCGTTACGAAAGCATCATTTTTTACTCAATCGCTGCATCACCTGCTGCATATCGTGCCAAACCGGTTTCTTCCCAGCGGGATTTCTCAGCAAATAGGCGGGATGGAAGGTTGGCATTAGCGGAATTCCCTCGTATTCATGCCAGTGGCCGCGTAATTTCCCAATCGGTTCCGCTGTTTTCAAAAGTGTCTGCGTTGCAAAACGGCCAAGGGTAATAATCAGTTCCGGCTGAATCAAAACCAGTTGTTGCTTCAAGAATTGTTCACAGGCAGCAATTTCAACAGGCAGCGGATCACGGTTGCCGGGGGGATGACATTTGATAACGTTACAGATATAGACCTCTTCGCGAGAAAGATGCATCGCGATGAGAATTTTTTCCAACAACTTACCCGCTTCACCAACAAAGGGGACACCGGTTTCATCCTCTTCATGCCCTGGAGCTTCGCCAACCAGGACCAACCGCGCCAGTGGGTTGCCAGCGCCAAAAACAATATTCTTCCGCTGCTCGGAAAGAGGACAAAGCCTACAGCCACTCAAACGAGTCTCTAACTCGATCAGAGTTTCAGAGCTGTCAGAGGTAGCAGGACCTTGTTGCAGGTGAACAGCAATAGACGCGGTTTTTTCGGCAGGCAACGGTATAACCGACTCAAATCCCCACCGCTGCAAATCTTCAAGAATTGCTCTTCCTTGTGAGATTACTTCATGACATTCGTGATATAATTTATCGGACATTAAAATTAGACACCTTCACAAAAAAGACTTGGTGACGACATGTTCCGCCTTTTTATATTTTTATTAGTACTACTATTAATTCCCGCCGATGCTTTCGCTTGGGGAGCCGGGGTTCATTTAGGACTTGGCTTGCGCCTGCTGGCAGCACCGGAGGCTTTACCGGCAGCGTTACAGGTACTATTGGCCACCCATCCCATGGATTTTCTCTACGGCTGCATTGCTGCAGATATCACCTTGGGGAAAAAACACACCCACCACCTGAGACACTGCCACAACTGGAGTATCGGTCGCAAGCTTCTCGCGCAAGGAAAACAAGAAAGCCCAGCTGCAGAGGCCTGTGCTTATGGATATCTAGCCCACCTGGCAGCAGATACCATTGCACATAATTATTTCGTTCCCCACAAATTAGTCATGACCTACAATTCGGCGCTACTGAATCATGCCTATTGGGAAATTCGTGCCGACATCGGAGTTCGAGACGAAACCTGGGAAACTGCACAGTTGCTGGCCAAACGAGACAACCGCCAGCTCGATCAGATGCTTAACAAAATCCTCTCTGCTACGATATTTTCTTTTCGAACCAACAAACAGATCTTCAATTCAATGATGCTGGTCACCCGGCTTAACAATTGGCATAAACTTATCAACACCATCGCAAAAAGATCTAAATGGAAGTTTGATGAAAAGGAACATAACGAATACATGATCATGGGACTTGAAGCCATAAACGGTATTCTTGGCGATGAGAACAGTCCCTACTGGAATGCTGATCCAACCGGAGATCGGGCGCTGACTGCTGCGGATTTGATTAGAAAGAACATGAACCATCTCTGGCTCGAAGGAAAGCTTCACCGGGATGATTCAGAGCTGATTCTTAATGAACTGCGTAACCGCTTTAAGCTGGGAATCACCGATCCTGACGAAATTTTGCCTCTATTTACTGTTGTTTAGCCTTCCACAACAGCGCCACCCGATTCAGCACTTGCTGAGCGACTTGCGCCTTGCTCATCAATTCCAGTTCTTCTACCTGACCATTCGCGTGGAGCAGTCTAACAATATTAGTATCCACGTCAAACCCTGCACCATCACGAGTAATATCGTTAGCAACAATCAGATCAAGATTTTTCTTTTGCAGTTTTTCTGCCGCATGAGCCAGTAATCTCTCCGTTTCAGCAGCAAATCCAACCAGGATTCTACCCTCTTTCTGCTGCCCAAGTTCGGCAAGAATATCGGGATTTTTTTCCAAATTCAGAGTGAGCTTATCAGCTGTTTTTTTCATTTTTTGTGACGACCGGTCAACCGGACGGTAATCAGAAACTGCAGCAGCCTTAATCACCACATCCGCAGTGTCCAGATGGTCAAATACTGCAGAACGCATTTCCTCGGCAGAAAAGATTGGAAAACAGCGCACTCCAACCGGTACTGTTAAGTGCGTTGGCCCGGTAACCAAAACAACCTGAGCACCACGCTCCTGAGCAACAGCCGCGACCGCAAAACCCATCTTACCGGAAGAATAATTGGATAGGTAGCGCACCGGATCAAGCTCTTCCCGAGTTGGCCCTGCAGTCACCAGGATGCGGCAACCAAGCAGATCTTTCGGCGTCAGCACTGATTTCGCTGCGTCAAATATCACTGCGGGATCAGGTAACTTGCCCTTCCCTTCCCAACCGCAAGCCAGGGCTCCACGGATCGGTTCCAGAATATGATAGCCACAATCAGACAGATATTCCTGATTGCGCTGATAGATCGGATTTTCATACATATTGCTGTTCATTGCCGGAACCAGTAGAACTGGAGCTTTGGTCGCCATAACACTTGTAGTCAACAGATCATCGGCCAGACCCTGGGCTATTTTCCCGACCAAATTAGCTGTGGCTGGGGCCAGAATGAACAGATCGGCACGATCAGCAAGGGAAATATGGTCGATCTCCTGTTCCTGAGAGAGATTGAACAGATCGGTGTGCACCGGATGACCTGACAGGGTTTGAAAAGTCAGTGGCGTAACAAATTCCCGGGCACTTTTAGTCATGATGACATGAACATCGGCCCCCGCCTTGACCAACAGACGCAACAGTTCAACTGCTTTATAAACAGCAATCCCGCCACTGACTCCGAGAACAATACTTTTACCCTGCAACATACTTTGCTCCTCAGCTTAAAAACGGATTATACAGCTTTTCCTGACCTATAGTCGTCGTCGGCCCGTG
>JASJGU010000141.1:0-3401 GCA_033791385.1 Desulfuromusa sp. | reverse complement strand
GGCTGATTCATTACCCGATGATTTTGGCAATGCTGTTCTAAATGCATGGGTGGCCAGTCGGGGCGAATCTGCTACGGATATTTCACCGCTGCAAAGACTGAAATACACCGGCAAAAGAGGCATGGGAGCACTGGTATTCAGGCCAGCCATGCAGGTAAAAAATCTTAATGCCTCACATGAGGTTGAAATTGCATCGCTGGTGAAAATTGCACAGGAAGTTCTGGATAGTCGTGAGGATTTTCAAATCGACTTACCCGCCGATGGGCAGGAGGACAAGCAGGCCATGTTGTCCTTGCTATCTGTTGGCATGAGTGCGGGTGGAGCGAGACCGAAAGCAGTTCTGGCTTTCAATGATGATTTCACCCGGGTCCGGTCGGGTCAGGTCGATGTTCCAGAGGGTTTTGAGCACTACATCGTAAAGTTTGATGGTGTCACTGAACATCGAAGCACCCGGGAAACGTTTGGTGATCCGCAGGGCTACGGCATCATGGAGTATGTTTATTCAAAGATGGCCGGAAGTTGCGGAATCGATATGATGCCGTGCGGTTTACTTGATGAGGGTCCACGAAGACATTTCATGACCAAACGCTTTGACCGGGCGGGGAACCGCAGAATCCATTTTCAATCCCTTAATGGTCTGGCGCACGTAAGTTACAAAAAACCCGGTGAGTACTCCTATGCTGAGCTTTTTGGAGTCGCAAGAGCATTGAAGCTGCCTGCGAGATCTGCCGAGCAATTATTTCGGCGAATGGTCTTTAATGTCGTGGCCACAAATCATGATGATCATTCTAAAAATTTAGCATTTGCCTTTGATGAAGAACAGGGTTGGTACCTGGCCCCGGCCTTTGATGTCGCATTCAGTTTTAAACCGGGAAGTAAGTGGGTCAACAGTCATTGGATGACAATCAATGGTAAGCGGGATGGTTTTGAGCGGGAAGATTTTTATGCTTTCCAATCTCTCAGCCCTCTTTTTTCCAAGAGAAGGGTAGATCGAATTCTGGATGAGGTTATTACATCCGTCGCTCAGTGGTCCAGGCTGGCAAAAGAGCATGGTGTGCCCGGTGATTTTGCTGAATTTATTACCGGCAACCTCCGTTTAAGCATCTGATGTGATCGTTAAGTAGGGGGAACCGGTTACGTTTGACTGCGGGCCTGTGCTTTTTGCAAATTAAAACGCAGGTAGCGAATAGATCCTTTTTCAACTTCAGATGTAACCCTGTCCAGCCAATATTTGATTTCGGCGATATCAAATTGCGGCATGCTGCCCCGGGCCAGTACGCCGCCGACACCCATCAGCAAGAGCTTACGTTTCAAAACACCAATCAAACTCAGCAAGCCGGCACTTTCATCGGAAAACTCATTAATCTCAAAGCCGGCAGCGGTAAACTTGTCCGCATACGCCTGTTGATCAACCGCATCCACCAGGCAGGTCCAGGGTGCGATAATCGAAGCGATGTCTTCGGGTAGCGGGCCACCCACTGCCATATCGGTAATGCCAAGCTGACCGGACGGTTTCAAGACCCGCCTCACCTCTGCCAACACGGTCTTCTGATGGCCAAAAAGACTAAATGTGCACTCGGCAAGGACACCATCAAACTCCCCATCTTCAAACGGCAGTTCATGGGCCGCGGCCTGTTGAAACCGAACACTTCCGGACGGCTTGGCCTCAGTCAGCAAGCGATCCTGTGCCCGCTTGATATTGTCCGCGCTCAGATCGATGGCGCTGACATTCAAGCCCGGGTTCCCGGCCAGCATCAGGGCGGATGTTCCGGTACCGCAGCCCAGGTCCGCGATGCTTGCACCCGGGTGCAGGGTCATTGCCGCGATGGTTTTTTTGGTGAGATCCGGACCACCCGGATGGAAGATATCCCCGGCAAGGTGCCGCACCCAGTCCTGCTCATAAAAGGCGGAACAGCACGAGACCGGTTGGGCTGAATCTACCACGCTATTCATGTGCAGCCTGCCCGTCCTGGCTATCATCGTCACTGGCTGAATTGAGCGACCAGTCATAGGTCTCGTAGCGAATACGGTACTTTCCATCAGCGGCTACCTGCAACGCCTGCTCAAGTGAGGGCTCGGCGTATTGCTGCAAATAGACAAGGATATCGCGGGGAAAATCCTTCTTGTACCACTTGAAGATGCTGGACAGCATCACGGTATCGGATTCAACCGATACATTGTGTTCATTGTTGATAAACTCGCGGCCTGCCTGGTCCAGTTGCTCATCCGTCCACTCCCAGGGCCGTAACACCGGGCAGGACGTACTGGCACAGTTAAAAGCAAAGTGCAGCCGGGGGTCTTTCTGTGTTTTCAGAACTTCCTTTTCAAGTTTGTACAGGTTGGTTTGCTTTCCACCCACGGTGACCTTGCGATCGTAGAAAAACCCCTTGCCGGGAACCAGTCTTGAACTCACCGAAATTTTGACGTCCTGGACACTTTCCAATGGCCAGTACTCCAGCACTGCCTGCAAAACCAGGGTGTTGTAGGTATTTATCCAGTAACTTCTCTTCATCGCCGGTGTAGGAAATTGCTCGGGATTGCTTTTCGGGCTGACACTGGCGAGTAAAGCCACTTGTTGGTCCAGGGCTTGCAAATCTTCCGGAGATTCCTTCCAGGCGGCATAGTCAATTTTGTCACCCTCTTCATTCAGGTATTTCGTGACCAGTCGAACAAAGGTTTCGTTGGAATACACGTTCTGCTCCTGCGTGATGACCGGGGCTGCGTGGTTGTCGAGGGCGTAGCAGGCGCCTGGAGCGACTACGGAAACCAATATTGCGATACCCAGCACCCATGTTTTCATGCGTTCACAACCTTAACCTTCACGAGACCATCCTGATTGGCCGTCATTTGTGGTCGGTTAATTGCATTGAATTCACAAAAAGAGACGGGATTACCCTGTTTATCAAGTATGTGAACACAGCATTGATCAATGCGATCCTGGTCATAGGTATACGCATCCATAAAAGGTTTGATGCTGATGGTTAAGAGCTTGTCCCATATACCCTTGCCACCTGCTTGTGTATCGGCCAGCGCATCAAGCATTTCGTTGACCTGGCTGTCTTCCATTTCCTCCAGCGCCTCACCAATTTGGCCATTTGAGCTTGCCCAGCGTATGGCCTCGCTGATGGCACCCGGACCATTGATGGTATCGGTAAAAGTATCGATGAGTTCACGTGCCTCATCGCTGCCCCAGTCCTTGTACCGGGGAAAATAACGTGAAACCGGCACCAGTCCATCGGCCGTTCTAAAGGCCACGGCCATACCGAAACAATTCGGGTCGGAACAGGGAATAGGAAGGAAATCATCGGCTGAAAAAACACCGAATTGCTCACAGATCAGTTTGACCGTATCGGCAAGTGTCAGACGCTTTTGCAGTCTTGGGTTGTCATAACGTCCGGAGT
>JASJGU010000140.1:0-3128 GCA_033791385.1 Desulfuromusa sp. | reverse complement strand
TGCCAAGCAGCTGATTATCTATCTGCCACAGATCAGTATCGCGATATCGATGGGCACTATGCCACTATTTGCCAAGCTCAATGACGAAAACAAACACCGGCTACGCTTGCTATTTCGGAAATTGTTATTGCTAAACGCTCTTTTGTTCGGCCTGCTCGGGATCGGTCTTTTTACTTTGGCTGATTGGTTTGTGCCCTTTTTGTTAGGTGAAGAATATCAAAAAGCATCGACTGTTCTTAAGTTGCTAATACCCTTCTTGGTCACAATGTCTTTTATTCCCTTTATAGATGTGTTTCTTGACTACCAAGGTCAGGTTAAGCGCCGCACGGTGAATTACATAATGGCGCTGTTGCTCAATGTTGTACTCAATGTTTTGCTGATACCAAAATATGGTGCCATCGGTGCAGCTTGTGCAACCTCAGTATCATTTGTTCCTTGCTTGATCCTGAACAGCTTTTTTGCAAAAAAGATATGGTCAACTTACTTTCACTCACCCATTGAACCCACTCAGCCTGAATAAGCATTAGATGTGAATCAGAAAAGATGAATCCGGCGCCAGCTGACTGCGCCAAAGCTTGTCCCGCTGAACTTTACATTTAAAGATGATTCGTTTGAGTCTCGTACAATGAATCTGGTGCCAATTCCACTTCTGGATATAGGCCACTTAAACTATTTTCCACATACAAGTGTATTCCCGCTGGATCAAGCACCTGTTTTTTAAGCTCCATTATCACCATGCTACCTGGAGTTTGAAGGGCTGAACGATTTGACGGGAATTGGGCCAGTTTTGGACGAACCTTAGTGGCATACCTTTCCATATCCGGATATCTTTCCACATCATCGTAAAAGTATGCTGGATTGGTGATATCAAAGCCGCATAAAACTATGTTCTTGTAAGACATGGCTCCGGCCAATGTTATTAGCGAAGACACGCTGCCCATGTGTTTAAACAAGGTGTTTACATGACTCCGGCCAATATCGAAAACACCAAGTTTTTTGAGCCTGCCTATTTCACTGACCAATTCACTTTCAGTGCGTGTAACCGTTCTGTATACCCCCGCTGAGTAGATGTTACTACTCCAGGGTTCTGGAAAATTAACGAACCGGTACTCCATTTCTGTCGATGTCGGAAACGAGGCACTTAGTATTTTTAAGACACCACTGTAATCCTCACCACGTTTTTCATAAAACTGAAACAGCACATTGGTGACTTCTTCAAAACACGCTTCAAAAAAATAGTGTGTTGGAACGAAAGGGAGACACACGGTGAAGTTCAGCCCAAAACTGTCAAACTTGGCAATTTGGGACCACTTTTCCTCACTTATTTCGTTAATTGAACTACCACTCCCCAGTAAAAAAACGGTATCACTGTTTTTTGTATCCACCAGGCCAACACTTCCCAGTGGTGGTATCTTCGCTCCATGTCTTGCATCTTTTCTGATTTTTCTGTTCTTTATTTCAGCCAATGCGAGGACAAACCGAAGCAATAGATGCGGAGAACGTCTAATTAATTCAGCACTTAAGTCCATTTGTACTTTCCTTTTCTTTAGTTAATACTTGGCAAACCAAGCCCAGATCCTTTGGACAGCCAAACCCTGTTCGCAGGTTGTTACCAGTATTTGTTGACTACTCAGGGCTATTATTGACATTCAGGCAAGTCAGGGTCGATTCGACGGCGCCAAGCATGACCACTTTCATGGTTTGGCATCGTTGAACTGTTTTTGCAAAAGGCTGGTGCCCAGAGAAGTTTCCTTTAGGACCTTAAGTATGATGCTGGAGGCTCCACCTTGATCATATGGGTTTTGCATGCTCAGCAAGGATTTTTTAAATGAAGGAGTGAGAGCCTTTGCAAGAGCCCCTCTAATCGCCTCCACTCTATTGGGGCAGTCCAGTACATTGTTACCGTGCACACGGCCTTTCTGCCGATCACCCACGTTGACGACAGGTAATGCGAAAGATGCTGCTTCAATAATGCCAGAGGACGAGTTACCGACCATGGCACGGGCTCGCTTTAACAGTGTGAAGTAGCCCCGACTGCCGAGACTACCAACCAAATGGTGTCGATTAGATTTGCTGACGAAGTATTCTGCGGCTTTTGCAGCGATACTTCCGTGGGTATCCATGTTTGGTCGCGTTACTACGATCGGTCCGTCGAATTTTTCAAGTGAAGTGTAAAATGAGTCGCATTGCTGCGCTACATGGCTTACATCGAGCGTTAAAGGGTGGAAGGTCACAACCAGTGGCGCTTCACCAGATTTCAGGCCGGTTTTTTCCTCTAATTCTGCATCACCCATCAGATCAGCGCGATTAAGGTTTTCCAGACCCGGGGCCCCGCAGATCGTAACCCGGCAGGCATCTTCTCCCATCTGTACAATACGTCGCGCATAATCTGGATGAGACACCAAATGGATGTGGGAAAACTTTGTAAGACTATGGCGCATTGCCTCGTCAATCATGCCCTCGGTTGCCTCACCGCCGTGAATATGAGCAAGACAGAGATTAAAAGGTACTGCTGCCATCGCGGCTGCGTGCATCTCAAAGCGATCACCCAGGAGGACAAGCAAATCGGGGCATTCTTTTTCGAACTGATTTGCAAAGAGACGTGTTGTCTCCGCCATGCCACGGGCAATATCTGCAGGCTCATCTCCGTCTGACAGACTGTCCAGTTCAGCCCTAATAGTAAAACCATCATTCCTAATATCTTCGATAGTCATACCCTGCCCTTTAAGCAGGTGACCACCTGTTACATAAAGCCAGCATTCAAGATCGGGGTCCGCGTCAATAGCTTTAAGCAACGGACGCAAAAGGCTATAGTCAGCCCGACTTGTAGTTACCACACCCAAACGTCTCATATGAAGCACTCAATCTTTGACAACTGGCGAGTACCGTTCACTTTCGTGCCTCCAGGAGCGTGCTTGCCATTTCGAGATCTTCCAGGCTATCCACATCAATTGAACTTTCATTGTCCATAACAAAGGCCCTGGTCATATCACCGTAGAAACCGCTGAAAGGATTTGCCGGGGCAAGGTAAATAGCACCATTTGGAAAATAGCAGGCAGGTAAATCTTGACGACGAAGGTTCCGGTGGTTCTTAACCAATGGCATTGAAATAAAGCCTTGCTCATCTT
>JASJGU010000139.1:0-7496 GCA_033791385.1 Desulfuromusa sp. | reverse complement strand
GAACCAGATAATCAGCATGTTCCTGACTAAGGCTAACGTTTCCTTCCAATAAGCTGCACCACTATTATCCGTACTCATAAATAATTCCTCCTCACAAAAAGATGGATGTTACCCCCTAAATAAAACTGACTTGAATCTGTGAGCTCATCTACAGCTCGGGTACTATTTTTTTTTGCTTTCTTTCCGTTCTTTTGATTGCCTCCTTTCGGGGTTGTCATTCTTTATTTGTTTACGTTCTTAGGAAAAACTTTGGTGCGATAAAACGGCCTGATCTGATCAGGCTTAAGCGTTAAAAACTCTCATGGTGTACTTCTGGGAGCGTAAGAATTATATCCAAGTTGGGCCGAAATCATTTCGCCCGCTGCTTTTAATGCCGGCAACAGCTCTTTGTTGATTCGAGTTTCATCGGTACGGAAGCTAGGGCTAATCAGTGCCAGACCGCCGGCTAGAACTTTACCAGTTTTAAATAAAGGGACCGCCATGCAGGTACTTCCTTCGCCAACGCCATTGTGATCAATGCAGTAGCTCTGTTTGCGGCACTGCTTAATGTCACCAGCCAGTTGTGGTTGGTTTGCCAGGATTTGCGTGTTTGCCTCGTCAAATGCCAGAAAAATTTTCCCCGCCGAACATTCTTCCAGTGAAAAGCGCTGGCTGGTCAGGGGGACAATCTTGACCTTTTGCTCATTATCGAGCATCTCCAGAAAGAGCACCTCTTGCTTGCGTTGGACAACCAGATACACGCTTTCATTGCATTGCCGAACCAACTGTGCCATTGCCGGGCGGGCTTTGCGTAGCAGGGTCATCTTGGAGAGTAGCTTTTGGCTGACTTCGAAGGCCGCTAACCCCAGTTGATATTCTCCTGAAATCTGCCCACGTTCAACATAACCATGATTTTCAAAAGTTGCCATCAACCTGAAAAGGCTCGCCTTGGTCATGTCAAGGCGTTGGCTTAATTGGGCAAGGCTGTATTTATTATCTTCGTCTGCCAAGGCTTCCAGTAGGTGCAGAGCATTTTCAACTGACCTGATGTTGTAGGAGTCTTTATCTCTGCTTGGCATTGTGTTTTGCGCCTTCACAACAAATTTTAAACCAGCTGTTCATTTTAGCAACTTTTAATCTTCTGGGGACGCTATCGTGACGGGACAATAATACGCTGTTATATAATTGTCAATATGCTTTTTTATTTTAACTCTGATATGCCTTTATCATTGCAGGGGTGCTCTTTTAAAAGTCCAAATGTAACTATCTGAAAATATTCTAAAATAACAAAATAGTCATCTAATGGAGGGAGGTATAACGTTGTTTAAACAAAAACAAAAGTGTTTCATTTTGTAAATCATTTTGTGTGTAGCGGCCATTTTAGGTGTTAGGGGTGGTTAGATCCTGTCTGTTTCTAGATTAAATGTGTTTTTAAAATTCAGGAAATTGTATGAATTTTCACAAGAGAGTACCGATAGAATATATTTTATCAAATATCGTTTTATGTTTAAAAACTATGGGGAACCGTAAGTTTTGACCCTTCTTTTGGTTTTCTGATAAGAAAATGTGTCTATGATTCATTTTCTGCTATAAGTTTCCCTTGCTGGAAGCTTGGCTTGCTTGACTTGATTTGTTCTATAATGTTAAAAATCCCCACTTTTACAAAGGTTTATAATTCTTATGTACCTCCCTCGCAAAAATGATTTTTGCCAGTTAGCGCAGCAGGGCAATTTAATTCCCGTATACCGTGAAATTCTTGCGGATATGGAAACGCCAGTTTCCGCTTTTTGCAAGATAGATGATGGCCAGACCGCTTTTTTACTTGAATCAATCGAAGGCGGAGAAAAATGGGCCCGTTATTCTTTTCTCGGCAGCGGCCCGGCGCGGGTGTACCGCTGTCGCGATCAGTATTATGAAGTCTGCTACGCTGGTAAGCTTGAGGAATCGGGGCAAGTTGAGGATCCTCTGCGCAAACTGCGTGACTTGATGGCGGTTTATCAGCCCGTCGAAGTGGAGGGTTTGCCGCGCTTTTCCGGTGGCGCTGTTGGCTATCTCGGCTACGATATGGTGCGCTTTATTGAAGATCTTCCCGATGCCAATCGGCGTCAAATTGATGGTTGGGACGCCTGTTTCATGTTCACCGAGCGGCTGCTGATCTTTGATAACATGCGCCAGAAGGTGAAACTGGTCTGCAATATTCATTTGCAGGTAAATGAGGACCCTTCTGCCGCCTATCAACGTGCCCAGCAACAGATAGAGCAGATGCTGGCGCAATTGCGTCTGCCATTGCAGCATGAAACTGAAGAGTCGGGCGGTGATGGTCGCCAGAAGCTGGAAGCTAATTTTAGTCAAGATGATTTCAAGCTGGCAGTAGAGCGTTGTAAGGAATATATCCGCGCCGGGGATATATTTCAGGTAGTGATTTCCCAGCGTTTTTCGGGCAGATTGCAGAGTGATCCCTTTAACATCTACCGGGCACTACGAACCATCAACCCTTCTCCCTATATGTTTTTCTTGCGCTTTGGTGAATCTATCATTGTTGGCGCTTCTCCAGAGGTTCTGGTGCGTAAAGAGGGGAATCAAGTTGATGTCCGGCCGATTGCCGGAACGTTACCGCGGGGCAACACCCCCGCAGAAGATCTTGCTCTAGAAGAGCAACTGCTGGCCGACCCGAAAGAGCGGGCCGAACATATTATGCTGGTCGATCTGGGCCGCAACGATGTCGGTCGGGTTGCTATTGGCGGTACCGTTGAAGTCAGTGAATTAATGGTGGTAGAGCGTTATTCTCACGTCATGCATATTGTCTCCAATGTGCGTGGGCAGCTGCGTCCTGAGTTGGATTGCTTCGATGTATTCCGCGCAGCGTTTCCGGCGGGAACCTTGTCGGGATCACCAAAAATCCGGGCAATGGAAATAATCGATGAGTTGGAACCGGTTCGCCGTGAGGTCTACGGCGGCGCAGTTGGTTATTTCTCATTCAGCGGCAACATGGATCTGGCGATTGCGATTCGAACCTTGCAGATTGAGAAGGACAGGTTTTATCTGCAGGCTGGAGCGGGGATTGTCGCCGACAGTGACCCCGAAATGGAATACCAGGAAACGTTAAATAAAGCCCGCGGTGTCAAACGGGCTATCGAGATGGCGAACCGCGGACTTGTATAGGGCTCTCTAAATTTATGTTACTCATGATCGATAATTACGACTCCTTTACCTATAATCTGGTGCAATATTTTCTCGAACTCGGTGAAGAGGTCAAAGTGATCAGAAATGATAAGCTGACGTTGGACGATATTGAGCGGTTGGCACCAGAGCGCTTAGTGATTTCTCCTGGGCCGTGTACACCCAAAGAGGCGGGGATTTCGGTGGCAGCGATTCAGCAGTTTGCTGGTAAAATTCCACTTCTTGGCATCTGTCTTGGTCATCAGGCGATCACTGAGGCTTTTGCTGGCAGGGTGGTGCGGGCAGATCGTTTGATGCATGGCAAAACCAGCCCTATCCACCATGATGGGAGTGGTCTTTACCGGGATCTACCTAACCCTTTCACGGCAACCCGTTACCATTCTCTGATTGCCGAGCGGGAGAGCTTCCCCGATGTTTTAAAAATCACCGCTTGGACCGAAGAGGGGGAAATCATGGGGTTGCAACATCTGGAGTTGCCGGTCTGGGGGGTGCAGTTTCATCCCGAATCGATTCTGACCACCGAGGGAATGGATTTACTGCATAATTTTCTTAAACTAACTTGATGCGGAGTTGAATAGATGATCAAGGAAGCTATTGCCAAACTGGTTGATCGGCACGATTTGAACGAAATGGAAATGATCGATGCGATGAATCAGATTATGAGCGGTGAAGCAACTCCGGCGCAGGTTGGTGCATTTATTACTGCGTTGCGGATGAAAGGGGAAACAATCCCCGAAATTATCGGTGCGGCACGGGTGATGCGGGCGCGAGCCACCCCGATTCGAGTTGGAGATGTGGTCGATATTGATCGTGATGAGATCAATGTAGATCGGGAGACGATACTCGATACCTGTGGGACTGGTGGCAGTGGAACGAAAAGTTTTAATGTTTCCACGACAGTCGCCATTGTGGTTGCAGCGTGTGGGGCAAAGGTTGCCAAGCATGGCAATCGCAGTATTTCTTCCTCCTGTGGCAGCGCCGATGTTCTTGAGAAATTGGGTGTTAAGCTCGATATTACGCCCGAGCAGGTTGCTGAATGCATCGAAACTATCGGCGTCGGCTTTTTGTTTGCTCCTGCTCTACATGGTGCCATGAAGTTCGCCATCGGGCCACGGCGGGAGATCGGTATCCGGACAATTTTTAACATTCTTGGCCCGCTGACCAATCCAGCTGGCGCAGACCGGCAAGTATTGGGGGTATTTAGCGAAGATCTGGTCAAACCTTTAGCACAAGTTCTTCTCAGCCTCGGCTGTCGGCGTGGTTTCGTGGTTCACGGAGCGGATGGCATGGATGAGATTACTCTGACCGGAACCACTTTGGTGGCTGCGATCAGCGGCAACAATGTGGAGGTACAGACAATCGAGCCGGAGCAATTTGGCTTTAAGCGTTGCCGGTTGGAAGATCTTCAGGGTGGTGATGCCGAGCAGAATGCGAAAATTGTGAGCGAAGTTCTTTTCGGACACCCTGGGCCGAAACTCGATATTGTCCTGCTGAACAGTGCTTACGCTTTGGTTGCAGCTGGGCTGGCTACGGATGTTGATGCCGGGATCGACCAGGCTCGTGAGGCTGTCGCAAGTGGGCGTGCCAAGTCAACACTTGAGGCTCTGATACGAATGACCAATCAATGATTCTTGATCAGATACTCCAGACAAAACAAACAGAGGTTGCTGCGGATCAGATCAGGCAGCCGCTGAGTGAATTGAAGGAAATGGTGGCAGTGTCTGGCCGAACCAGGGGGTTTGCCATGCAGCTGCGGCAAGCTTCAGCAGCTGGAACAGCCATTATTGCTGAGGTTAAAAAAGGATCACCTTCGAAGGGAATTATCCGTGAAGATTTTGATCCGGTGGCAATTGCCCGCAGCTATGAGCGAGGTGGCGCCAGCTGCCTTTCGGTATTGACCGATGAGCACTATTTTTACGGTTCTCTCGATTATCTCGGGCAGATTCGAGCACAGGTTGATTTACCCTTGTTGCGTAAGGATTTTATTATTGATCCCTATCAGGTTTTTCAGGCGCGGATTGCGGGCGCCGATGCCATCCTACTGATCGCGGCAGCACTGGATGATGTGCAGTTGCTGGAACTGGCAAAATTGGCAACTGAGTTGGAACTTGATACTCTACTGGAAGTGCATAATGGCACAGAGCTTGAGCGAGCGTTGCAGCTGCCGGTGGATTTGATCGGTATCAATAATCGAAATCTGCAAACCTTTGTCACCGATCTGGGCGTAACTGAGCGACTGGCGGGAAAAATTCCGCGGCAGCAATTAGCGGTTTCTGAGAGTGGCATTCATAGTCGGGCTGATATTGATCGTTTGCAGTTGGCGGGTGCCGGTGCTTTCTTGATAGGTGAAAGTTTGATGCGCGAAGCAGATATCGAAACGAAATTACGTTCTTTGCTCGGGAATGTATGAAAATATGGCGCGAACCCGGATCAAAATTTGCGGCATTACCAACCTGGAAGATGCTCTCTGTGCCGTTGACGCTGGCGCCGATGCCCTCGGGTTCGTTTTTTATGCAAAGAGTCCTCGTTATGTTCTTCCCGAGCAGGTCGGTCAGATTATTTCGAAATTACCCCCTTTTGTGACAACGGTTGGTTTATTTGTCAACGCAGCTCCTGAAACAATCAAACAAGCGATGCGGACGGCAGGGTTAAATGTTGTTCAGCTGCACGGTGACGAAGCAGCAGAAGATTGTTATTTGAACCCATATCCGGTCATCAAAGCAGTGCGGATCAAGGATGCCGACTCTCTGGCAGGAATAGACCAATATAGCGTATCAGCATTGCTGCTGGATGCCTGGAGTGATCAGCAGTATGGTGGCACTGGCGAGAGCTTTGACTGGCAGTTGGCAAAAAAACTGACCGATCAGCTACCGTTAATATTAGCTGGAGGGTTGAGCCCTGATAACGTTGCGCAGGCAATACAGGTCGTCAATCCCTATGCTGTCGATGTTTCCAGTGGCGTCGAAGTGCGCCCCGGAGCTAAAGACCACGACAAAATAAGACAATTCATTCAGCAGGTGAGACAAATATGAAATATCAATATCCCGATGCACGCGGCCATTTTGGTAAATATGGTGGCCGTTATGTTGCCGAAACTCTGATGCCGGCACTGCTGGAATTGGAGAAGGCCTACGCAGAAGCCAGTCAAGATCCAGAGTTTCAGCAGGAATTTGAATATTATTTGCAGCATTATGTCGGACGTCCCAGCCCCCTCTATTTTGCTGAACGACTCACCAAAGAACTGGGTGGCGCAAAAATCTATCTCAAGCGGGAAGACTTGAATCATACGGGTGCCCATAAGGTCAACAATACTGTCGGTCAGATTCTACTGGCGCGGCGGATGGGAAAAAAGAAAGTTATTGCTGAAACCGGGGCGGGTCAGCACGGTGTTGCTACGGCGACTGTTGCCGCTTTGTTCGGGATGGAATGTGAAGTTTTTATGGGCAAAGAGGATATCCGTCGCCAGTCTCTGAATGTCTTTCGGATGAAACTGCTGGGCGCTAAAGTCACTGAAGTTACCAGCGGCACTGCAACCCTGAAAGATGCTATGAACGATGCTCTGCGTCATTGGGTAACCCATGTCCGGGATACTTTCTATGTCATCGGTACGGTTGCGGGGCCGCATCCCTATCCACTGCTGGTACGGGATTTTCAGTCGGTCATCGGCACAGAAGCCAAACAGCAGCTGCAGGAAGCGGAAGGGCGTTTGCCCGATGTGGCTCTTGCCTGTATCGGTGGCGGATCCAACGCGATGGGCTTGTTCTATCCTTTTATCGATGAGCCTTCGGTCAAACTACTTGGCGTCGAAGCAGCTGGCCTCGGTGTTGAAACCGGTAAGCACGCCGCATCAATTTCTGCCGGTTCACCAGGAGTGCTGCATGGGAACAAAACCTACCTGCTGCAAAATGCAGATGGGCAGATTCAGCATGCCCATTCGATTTCTGCGGGTCTGGACTATCCTGGAGTTGGCCCAGAACATGCGCATTTGCAGGATATTAAAAGAGCCGAATACGTATCGATTACCGACACCGAAGCACTGGATGCTTTTCAGAAATTGACTCATATTGAGGGGATTATCCCCGCTCTTGAAAGTGCCCATGCGATTGCCCAGGTGATGAAGCTTGCGCCAACTCTTTCGGCTGATAAAATTTTGTTAGTCTCTTTGTCGGGGCGCGGCGACAAAGATATTCACACCGTGGCAGATGCCATGGGGATTGACCTCTGATGGCGTCGCGAAAAGTCCGATCTACTACGTTGCAGCAGGTTTTCCGGCTCTTGACCTCTCCTATGTAGGTCTGCGCCCCGGAAAAGCTACTGCGCCTTGTTCATCGAAATTT
>JASJGU010000138.1:0-5840 GCA_033791385.1 Desulfuromusa sp. | reverse complement strand
GGAAATTTCCGGAGAACTATATTTTTTACCCCGAACCTCTACCCAAGCATCACCATTATCAGCTTCCATAATTTTAAAAGGGCTGATTTTCATGTCCTTTTGAACCGCCTCTGAAGTGAACTTACGGCCGATCAAACGCTTGATTGCAAAGAGCGTATTTTCCGGATTTGTGACCGCTTGACGTTTGGCCTGCTGGCCGACCAGACGCTCTCCACTCTCAGTAAAAGCAACAATCGATGGTGTTGTGCGTGAGCCCTCAGAGTTGGCGATAACAACTGGCTCGCCTCCCTCCATGACAGCAACACAGGAGTTGGTGGTTCCTAGATCAATTCCAATAACTTTACCCATAATTTAATATCCTCCTTAGAGATTTGTCAGAGTTTTTTATTCTTCGTCTGTTTCTTTTATTTTGCCGAGATCTTCACTATCTTCATTTTTTATTACTACCGGAGCTTTGGCTAGCAGAACAAAAGCTGGGCGCAACAACCGCTGGTTGAGCTGATAGCCCTTTTGCATCTGCTGAACAACGGTATTAATTGGATATTCGTCCGATTCCATCTGTCCCATCGCCTGATGGTATGCTGGATCAAAAGGTTGGCCGACAGCGTCCACCGGTTCCACTCCGAATTTACTGAGTAACTGGCCGAACTGGGTCAGGGTCATCTGAACCCCTTCAAAAAGACCATCATTACTTTCAGCCTGTTCTGCATGTTCAACCGCCCGTTCCAGATTGTCGATCACCGGAAGAATTTCGCGCAGGATATGCTCATTGGCAAACTTGGCCATGTCTTCCTTGTCTCTTTGGGTCCGCTTGCGCAGGTTGTCCATATCAGCCAAGGTTCTCAGGTATTGCTCCTGATGTGTTTTGGTATCATTCAGAGCCTGAGATAGTTCGGTACGTAGCTGGCCAATTTCATCTTCTGCTACCTCAACCTTCGGCTCAACACAGGTTGGAGTTTCCAGCTCAGCGTCCGGCTCCTGTTGCTCAGTTTTTTTTGCCACCTTTTGTGCTCCTTATCGCTATCAATTTTTTTCGATTTCTCGATCCAGCACCCGACTGACAAGTTGGGCGGTAAAATCAACAATTGGAACGACCTGTGAATAGTTCATTCGAACCGGTCCAATGACGCCAAGGGTGCCTATTGCCCCCTTTTGATTAGAAAAGTTCGAGGTAATCAAACTGCAACCTTCCAGATCTATATGACTGCTTTCGCTGCCGATAAAGATCTGTACCCCCTGCGCTGATTGCCCCCGATCCAATAATTCAATGAGAATTTTTTTACTCTCAAAGGTTTTGATCAGGCGTCGCATCTGCTCCGGGGTTGAAAATTCCGGTTGACCCAGCATCAGGGAAGCACCAGACACATAAAGCTGATCTTCAATTTCATCCTGTAGCGCTGCAGAAGAAAGGTTCAGCGCATTTTTTTTTAATTGATCGTATCGAATTCGATCTTCTTGTAACTCATGCTTCAGCTTGATACGAACTTCTTGAATCGATAGACCATTGAGTTCACTGTTCAAATAATTGCTGACGTGCTCAAGGTCTTGAGCTGTTAGCGTTGGATCAGCCTCGATAACTTTGTTTTGAACCAATCCGCTTTCTGAAACATATATCACCAGTAACCGATCCTGTGATAAACGGATAAATTCAATCTGCCGAAAAACAGTAGAAATAAATTTTGGCGCCATGACCAGCCCGGTATATTGGGAAAGCCCCGAAAGCACCCTGCCGACTTCCTGCATAATATCTTCCATTCGCATATTCTGGAATCGGTAGCTATTGCGCAGGTTCTGTTTTTCGTTTCGGTTTAGATTGCGGACTTCAAGCAGTGTATCAATATAGTACTGAAAACCTTGTCTGGTCGGAATCCGGCCTGAAGACGTATGTGGCGAGCAAAGCAGGCCCATCTCTTCCAAGTCCGCCATCACATTGCGAACCGATGCGGGAGATAGGTTGAAATTGTGCTTGCGGCTAATCGCACGACTGCCAACCGGTTCAGCGGAAGAGATATAGTCTTCGACAATTGCTTCAAGAATATTTTGGCTGCGTTCGTTTAATGTGTCAGCCATACAATTGTTGCTCCAGAAAAGTTCACAAACGACATATAGGGCTTCGATGCCCCCAACTTATGTTAGCACTCAATGGTGGTGAGTGCTAATTACTGAGATTATCAATGCCATGCCCCTTTGTCAAGACTTATGCCGGCAGGAGATTAACCCATTTGTCATTTATCTGTCGTTGATGGGACAGACCCCTAGAGGAAGTGACTAATCAGATGATCGTAAAGTAACCAGCCGGTCAGCTCAAAAGAGTACTGATCATTATTTGAATGCAGATACTTGCCCGTGTTTTTGAGTGCAACAGAAAAGACTTCTTCCATTGGCCGTTCAAACCTCCGTTTAAATTCTTGCAGATCAACCCCGCCACTGGTACGTAAGGCAAGATAGACAAATTCTCTCATTGCTCCATGGTGATCGTATATTTCCAGGAGTTCCGCAGGGTCTTTCCCCTGCAACAGTGACTCATTATAGTTCTGCAGATTTGTGGGTATATGCCAACGCTCACCCCACCCCTGCTCAATAAAACTGTGGGCGCCAGCTCCGATTGCCAAGCAATTTCTGCGTTGCCAGTAGATTTGGTTGTGGAAACAGCGTTGTCCAGGTCGGGCGAAATTGGAGATTTCGTAATGCTCGTAGCCCGCTGCGACCAGCTGATCATGCAGCAATTGATATTGATCGGCGTAGAGATTTTCTCCGCAGGGCACCAACTCACCAGATTGTTGCCGCAGAGAAAACTCAGTGCCCTCCTCAAAAGAGAGACCGTAGAGGGAGATATGTTCCGGGCTTAAATTGAGCAGCGCAGAAATTTCCTGCTCCAATGACAGCAGGTCTTGATTGGGGAGAGCAAACATCAGATCAAGACTCAGATTGTCAAATCCCGCGGTACGGGCAGCGACAAAACTTTCCCGTGCCTGGTTGACGCTATGAATTCTGCCGAGAAGTTTTAAATTTTGCTCGGTGAGTGATTGAATGCCAAGAGAGAGTCGATTAACACCGGCCTGGCGATATCCTTGCAGCTTTGCCAAGTCCACTGTTCCGGGATTAGCTTCCAGCGTTATTTCGGCGTCCATCGCTATGCCGAAGTTTTGCTCGAGACTATTGAGTATGTATTCTATCTGCTTGGTGGAGAGGAGGGACGGTGTCCCTCCGCCAAAAAAAATTGTTGCGAATGGGAGGGAGGGTGAATTATTCCGTTTTAGAATCTCAATATTAAGATTCAGCAGTTCAACATATTCATCAATGTGTTGCTGAGAGCCAACCTGAGAAAAAAAATCGCAATAAGGGCACTTACTAGCGCAAAAAGGAATATGAATGTAGAGGGAGCTCATCAGTTGATAGCTACAGGGTCAACTTCGAGGTGAATTGAATAGCAACGTCAAAGTGCATTTAGTTTTTTGGTAGAGATAGTTTGCGGGTCCGTTCTTCAAAATCGGCTTGTATCTGTCGGCACTTGTCGACATCACCGTCCGCGCAAACCGCTTTAATCGATATGTTGCTCTCGCAGACATCAATCGTACAATTGGTGTCCGAGCCGCAGAAACATTGAATATCGAGCAGCTTAGCTTCATTGCTGCTGCAGCTTCCAGAGATTCCTTTACGACCAAAGATAATGCCGATGGATAACCCGGTAAAGGCAAGCAGGAAGATAATTAATGCGGGAAGAAGCAGTTCCATAGTTAATCCTCTGCTGATTTGAGATAGGGCTCAAAAGCCGAACTGTGCTGCTCAATAAAGCGATCATTTTGTTTCACCAACATAAAAATTGCAAGTTGGTGTTGTCTGGCAAATTCTAACCCTTTATTCGGTCCCATAACCATAATTGCAGTAGCCAGGGCGTCGGCACGCATGCACGAGTTATCGATGACAGTAACTGACGCCAGCTGATGTTTTATCGGGTAGCCGGTCGCAGGATCAATAGTGTGCGAATAGCGGGTTCCTTTATCTTCAAAATAGTTACGATAATCACCAGATGTTGCCATGGCGACATCTGGAAGATGTAATCGTTTTCGGATGCTGCGTTCTCCTGCTACCGGGCTTTCAATGCCGATTACCCAGGGTTGCTGTTGCCGTTTCGTTCCATGGGTTATGATTTCTCCGCCGATTTCTACCAAAAAATTGACGATCTGTTTTTCTAACAATAATCTGGCAATCGCATCGACAGCGTATCCTTTGGCGATTGCCGATAGATCAATATAGATCTCTGCGCTGTTTGTACGTAATGCTGGCGGTGTTTGGCGTAGCTCAAGTTTACGATATCCAACCTGTGACAGCAAGGTCTGGATGGCATCATCGTTCGGAATCGCATCAATATTGAGGGTTGGTCCGACGCCCCACAGATTAACCACTTTTCCGATCGTGATATCGAAAGCACCATCGCTGAGCAGACTGATCTCCTGAGCTGAATTGACCACAGCCATGGTTTCAGCTGAGATGGGCATCCAGCTTTGACTTACATGACGATTAAATCGGGAGACTTCTGAATCTTTTTTATAAGTTGACATCTTACCGTCAATGTCAGCAAGGCGAGAACTGATTTGCTGTTTAAGGGAGGGCGGATTGATTGTTTGCCCCGCTGTCGGTGCCAGCTTGATATGATAGCTGGTGCCCATGATTGTTCCGCTAATAGTGACCAGCTGATCATTGGTCGTTTTATGCTGGTTCAGGTAGATCACACCACCTATGACCAGTAGCAAAACAATGATGATCAACAATCGCCGCTTCATTATTGCTCCAAAAAAAAGCCGCATCAACTGATGCGGCTTTATAATCCTGTCCTCAGGATGAGCTTACATGTCGATTATTTCAAGTGCAATTCTGGCCATTTTATGTTTTTGCTGTTCTTCCATCAGTAACAAATCTTTAAAAATTTCACGTACTTTTGGACTGGTTGCAGTCTCTGCCATCCCTTTATATGATGCTACAAGGCATCTATCGATATTGAGGCCGATTTCCATGACTTCTTCAACCGTCATTTCTTTCGAATATTGGCTGGTATCGAATGGTTGCAGGAGACATTGTTCTTGTGCATATTGGTACCAGGCGTTCAGAGCTTTTGATCTGATTTCTTCTGTATAATCACTTAAAGCACGATCCAAGTGTGCTTCATGACGGATCAGGTAGTCAAGCAACATTTTAACCCGGGCACCTTCTGCTTTATCGGCAAGCTGCTGGTAAAATGCACTGGCTCGCTGATGAAACGCACGGGCGGAATCAATTATCTCTTTTGCTTGTCCGTAAGGCATCAGACTTCTCCTCTATTGATAAAAGTAAGCATACACAGCTTTTTTAGCCAAAATCGTCAAACATGATGTTTTCACGTTCTACGCCCTGATCAAGAAGCATATTGGTCACTGCATTCGCCATCAACTGAGGACCACACATGTAGTATTCACAGTCTTCCGGCGCTTCATGGTCTTTGACATAAAGCTCGTAAAGCACATTATGAATGAAACCAACTGGACCGGTCCAGTTATCTTCCGGCAATGGATCAGAAAGAGCGCAGTGCCACTTAAAGTTTGGATACTTATCCTGCAGATCATTCAACTCATCTACGTAGAACATCTCTTTAAGACTACGGGCTCCATACCAGTAAGTCATCTTACGCGTTGTGTTTAAACGCAGTAGCTGGTCAAGGATGTGGGAGCGCATCGGTGCCATACCTGCACCGCCACCAATGAAGACCATCTCGTTGTCAGTTTCACGGGCAAAGAATTCACCGTAAGGACCAGAAATAGTGACCTTATCGCCGGGCTTAAGATTAAAGATAAACGATGACATCT